>NZ_JHUS01000009.1:0-28688 GCF_000691465.1 Geobacillus sp. CAMR5420 | reverse complement strand
GTTCGCCGTTTTTTCTCTGGGCAGCTTCCTCTCGATTGGAAATCCGGGATGGCCGCTGCTTTGTTTGAGTATGCCCAAATTTATGGAAGGCGTATGTCTAATTTTGGATAATCAACACTCGTGATGGCACATATTCAATTTCAGTTTCAATCCCTCATAGGTACGATAAAAACCCCAAAAATGCTTGTCGCATCAAACATTTCGATCTAGCGCTGTTTTCAGAATACCACATTTCAAAAATTCTGTCAATAACCTTCAACCTCGATGGCTGTAAGTCTGAACCACCAAAAACCATTGTCGTCGATCCCCCGGGGTTTTGGCACGATTGGAGGTCGACGACAATCCCATGACTCGTTTATCCACTTTTGACGCGAAACATGCCAAATCCTTGTGAATTTCGGCCGCCTAGACCAACATGATATAAAAATGTCAACTGTTCTGGCGAAGAACAGAGGCGGTAATAGCCAAGCCATCCTGTAATATATATATTCTTGAACATCGTCACCACACGATGACGATGATGAACGTGAATCGGCTCGATCAACAGTCTTTCCGTCGGCGGAACACCGTAGTATGCTTCATATTTATGACGGAAATTCAATTCAATCAGGTGGGGGAACACCTCATCATCGGGATCAAAAAATTGCGTTTTCTTTCTTCCATCGAACGTTTCATATGTGCTATATACGGTCAATGGAGAGAGCATGACAATGTTTATTTCGTTTTCGCGTATGTCGATGTTCTCCATTTTGACACTTTTCACTTCGATCAACTGTCCGTAAAGCTCAATCTCTCTCTGCAACAAGAATCGCTGCCCAAGTTGTTGAGTCAGTTCTGGGAGAACGGTGTCGATATGCCATTGGAAATCCCCCAAAAAATGAATTGTTTTCCTTTCTCGATTCACTTGATGCGTTCCAAATAAACGGCTAAATGTGAAGAGTTTAAATGACCGTTTCCCGTGACGGAATCCTTTGTCATGCAAAAACGCGGCTAATTGTTCATTCTCTAACGAACGGTACAATAATCCTTGCAACAAATGCTGATAATGCAACGGCAAGGAAACCGTCCCTTGCCGTCCGCTCATGGTCACTGTCAATCTCATATTTTATCCTGCCCTTCCTTGTTGAGTGCCGTCCTTTGCCCTTATAAAATAAATTCGTCTCCACTTACTACAGATCGAGCCAAGATTCAAAAGCAATATGCTGCCATTTTCTTTTTTGTCTCTGCCCAACTGTCATCGATTCAGATGTACCTACAGCGCCGCAACCGCCATTTGGTCAAACAGGAAGACGCCGTAGTCATCGCGATTCATCTTTTAGGAAAGTTGCTCGGTTTTACTTCCGAACGGGCATGGCATCGTTTTGTCACGGGAAATTTGTTCACAAACGGCTCGTTTCTCGAACGTTCCCGGTATAACCGCGCTGCCGGGCGCTTGGCTTCGCTATCAAATGGATCGCCATCGTGAGCAAAACGCGGCCAACATCATGCTATGCCGTCGGTCGACAGCTTGCCGCTCCCGTTGTGCCATACCGCAAGAATGCATCGCGTCAAACGATTTCAAGAGATCGCCGACATCGGGTATTGCGCTTCCAAACAGCAATGGTACTATGGGTTGAAGCTGCACCTTCAAGTGACCGATCAAGGGTTGCCCATGGGCTATGTGGTAACGGAAGCATCTTGCCACGATCGAATCGCAGCCGAAAGCGTGATGACCCAAATTCCTCATCCCTAAACTTTGGGGACAAAGGATTCATTAGCCGTGACTTGCAAAAAAGGCTGTACGAAGAATACCAAATGGCGCTTTGGACTCCGTCTCGAAAAAACCAGAAACATTGCTGGTCCGAAGCATAGGAGAAATGGATCCAACAAAAACGCAAAGTGATCGAGACGGTGTTCTCGGTTCTGGTTGACCAATACCGGATCACAGGGATCCGAGCAAATTCCATGATCGGAGTTGAAGTGGCACTCGATGGCATCTTGTTGGCGTATTCCCTGGTCACACTAGGGCTAGTTGAGCGCTGACGCTCAACTAGCACCACGGGTAATAATAAAGTCACAAATATCGAAGTCACAATAACCCCCGAATCTGCTTTCGGCATTCCCCACGCAAGTACTTTTGGGATTTGAATCCATTTATCCAATTCAAATTCATGCGGTTCCGTCAGCTTGAATAAGGAAAACAGTCCCCATCCAATTAACATTCCAAATAATACAGAATAGCTACTGACCCATTTTAAGCGGCTTTTAGAAAAAAGAATGGTGATGACCGCCGTAAATATGGCAGTAACAGATACTCTCCAATCTATTCCAGGTCCCTTGTAGTCAACCCCTAATATCCCTTTGACAAATGAGCCGCTGATTTGGGCTACTAATAAAATAAAATAAGTGCCAGTGACGATAGGAGTAAAAAGATTTTTAACATATTGAATGATGTTGAAAACACTTAACAAAATGAACAAGAGGCCGCTGATCGTAAGACCAAGCTCAATACTTTGTAAAACATCATCAGTTCCATCATTTGTTCCATTTAAACCTAAAAAAACGAGGAAAACTCCCCACCATAAAACAGCAGGGCCTTCCGCAATAGGCATTCGGTGGCCAAAAACACTTTGAATGATCGAAACAAAACCGATGACGAAAAAAGTTCTTTGTACAAAACCCGCTATTTCCCTTAGAGAAAGCCCGAAAGCCTCACCGATGGCTAACGGGGCGACCACACTCCCTGCTAAAATGAAAATGAACCATTGAATTGACGAAAATGTCAATTTCATGTTATAAAACTCCAAACTGTTCATCACGTAAATCGGTAATAAACATATGTCCTGGAGCATGGGTAATCATGATCTCCGGCTTCACTAGCATCGCGACCGCTTGAGGAGTAACTCCGCAAGCCCAAAACACAGGAATTTCTCCTTCCCGTATCGTCACAGGATCACCGAAATCAGGCTTATGAATATCCTTAATTCCAATACGATCCGGATTGCCTATGTGAATAGGGGCTCCGTGAACAGAAGGGAAACGGCTTGTCACTTGGACCGCCCTTACGACATCTTTCTCTGGAATAGGGCGCATACTGACAACCATTGGCCCTTCAAACCGTCCTGCTTTTACGCATGGAATATTAGTTTTATACATCGGAACATTGCGATTTTCTTCAATATGGCGGACGGGAATGCCGTTATTGATCAAAGCATACTCAAACGTAAAACTGCATCCTATTAGAAACCCGACCATACTTTCATTCCAAAGATCGAGAATATCTGTTCTTTCTTCTGTTAATTCACCATTTCGGTAAATTCGGTACTTTGGAAGATCCACGCGCAAATCAGCTTCCGGTGCCACTAAAGTAGGAACCCATGATCCAGGTTCAGTCACATCTAATACAGGACACGGTTTAGGATTGCGTTGGCAAAATAAAAGAAATTCAAACGCCAATTCTTTTGGCAAAACTACTAAATTAGCTTGAGTGTAGCCATTGGCTACACCCGCTGTTGGTTTCATCCACTCATTATTTCGTATCATTTCCCGAGCCTCCGCAGGACTCATTGTCGCAACAGAAGGCATCATGATCCCCCTCTATTCTTATTCAAATAGTTTTGGTATACCATCAATTAAAGAGTAAACACCCATATAAGCCATAGCGATCACAATAATAACGCCAAAAATGGTCATCCATAATGGATGTTTGTAATCTCCGACAATTTTTGTTCTGTATGCCGCCACTAACATCACGCCTAAAGAAATTGGTAAGATCAGACCGTTTAATGAGCCTACTAAAATTAAGATTTTTACTGGTCTTCCGACTAAAACGAAAACTAACGTTGAAATGGCAATGAATCCGATAATAATCCGCTTGTGGTACTTTTCCAAAATTGGATGAAATGTACGAATAAATGAGACCGATGTATACGCGGCGCCTACAACGGAAGTAATGGCTGCTGCCCACATAACCACTCCGAATATTTTGTAACCAATATTGCCTGCAGCTAATTTAAATACGGATGCCGGAGGGTTAGAAGGATCAAGGGTTAACCCTTGCGCGACAATACCTAAAGATGCCAAAAATAAGAAAATTCGCATGATAGATGCAATACCGATTCCTGAAATCGAACTACGGGTCACCTCAGGAAGTGCTTCCTTTCCTTTTATTCCAGCATCTAATAAGCGGTGCCCGCCCGCAAACGTAATATATCCTCCAACCGTTCCGCCAACAAGTGTAACAATAGCAAGAACATCGATCGTATCTGGAACAAAGGTTTTTACCACTGCTTCTCCGATAGGGGGCTTAGCTGTAAACATCACATATAACGTTAGAGCAATCATGACAAAACCCATCAATTGAGCGAAGCGGTCCATCATTTTTCCAGCTTCCCGTACGATAAAAATAGCGATCGCGACGATCCCGCTCAATAATGCCCCCATTTCAGGTGAAAGCCCGAATAATACATTGATCCCTAATCCAGCACCAGCAATGTTTCCAATGTTAAATGCAAGACCGCCGGCTACAATAAGTGCAGCAAGAAAATATCCCAATCCCGGCAATACTTCGTTGGCAATATCTTGAGCTCTTTTTTCTGCGACCGCCATAATGCGCCAAATGTTCATTTGTGCTCCAATATCAATAATTATGGACATTAAAATAACAAATCCGAAGCTTGCTGCAAGCGCTTGTGTGAAGTGCGTCGTTTGTGTCAAAAATCCAGGACCGATGGCCGAAGTAGCCATCAAAAACGCCGCACCTAAAAGTACACTTATATTCTTTTTTTGCTGCATTTTCTATCCCCCTAAGAACCTATGAATCTTTATTTTAGAAAATCACCAAGTTTTGTAACTGTAATATTGGCTTCCTTCAACGCTTTACGTATGTATTTTGCAAAGTCTAATGCATGTTCCCCATCTCCGTGTATGCAGATCGTATCAGCTTGAATCGATACATCTTTCCCTTGAAGAGATGTAACTTTCCCTTCTTTTACCATACGAATAACTTGCTGGCAAGCTACGTCATGGTCTTTGATGAGAGCATTCGCTTCCCGTCTTGATGTTAAGGACCCATCCTCTTGGTAAGTGCGGTCAGAGAACACTTCACTAGCGGTTTTAAGACCGATTTTTTTTCCCGCTTTGACAAGCTCTCCACCCGCTAGTCCTAACAAGATTAATTCCGGATCTACTTTATAAACCGCTTCTGCAATGGCTTGAGCAATCGCAGCGTTTTTAGCGGCAATATTATATAATGCTCCATGCGGCTTTACATGCTGAAGCTTTCCACCTTCAGATTTTACAAATGCATATAAGGCGCCAATTTGATAAACAACAATCTCGTAAGCTTCCTGAGGAGTAATATCGATGTTTCTTCTACCAAATCCCACTAAATCTTGAAATCCGGGATGAGCGCCAATTCCGACGTTTTTTTCAAGGGCTAAACGGACTGTTTTCCTCATCGTTGACGGATCGCCCGCATGGAAACCACAAGCGATATTGGCTGATGTAACATAATCTAAAATTTCTTCGTCTCTCCCCATTTTATAAGCACCAAAGCTCTCTCCCATATCACAGTTCAAATCGACAACATGCATGTTACATTTCTCCTTTCCATTTTATTGATAATGCTCGTTTCAGTTGTTGGATCTCTCTTTCTCTTTCTAAATAAAGTCTTTGTGCTTCTTCATGAGAAACTTCAACAAACTTTATTTTGTCACCCGGTTTTAATTGGGCGATGTATGGTAAATCCACGGTGGCAACTTGTCCGATTTTCGGATAACCGCCTGTCGTTTGCCGGTCAGCTAGAAGCACAATCGGATTTCCATCAGGCGGAACCTGAATGGTACCAAAATTTACGGCTTCCGAAATCATTTCTTCCGCGGATGTTAACGACAAAATGGGGCCTTTCAAACGATATCCCATCCGGTCGGATTGGGTTGTAATTTCAAATGGTTCACGAAAAAAACTTTTTTGACTTTCTTTTGAAAATAAATGGTATTGTCTCCCTTTTATTACCCGAATGGAAGGGATTTTATTAGAAATGGGAATAAATTCAGCAGATACCGACCATTTCGTCCCTACAAACTTTCGATCTCCTAGTTTTGAAGAAAAATCATGGATCATTCGGATAGATCGATTATTAGGGGGAGATAATTTTAATTCGTCCCCGGCTTGTAATGGACGTCCTTTAAATCCGCCGATGCCCGCTCTAAGGTAGGTGGATGCACTCCCCATTACACGCGGAACATCGAATCCTCCCGCAACAGCTAGATAGCTTCGGCAGCCTGCTTTACATTGTCCAAAACGAAGCTGACTACCTTTCTTTACAAAAACCGGCCGCCATAACGGAACAAATTTTCCATCAATAGAAGGTGATAAATCTCCCCCGCAAATGGATATTAGTATATCCCTTTCAAATTCAATAACAGGACCAACCATCGTTATTTCTAAAGTAGGGGCATTTTCTTCGTTACCCACTAATAGATTTGCAATTCTGTGTGAAAGTGAGTCCATTACCCCGCTTACAATCACTCCAAATTTTTGAAAACCGTATCTTCCTAAATCCTGAATGGTCGTAAGGAGGCCCGGCTTAATGATTTTTATCACTGTCGTCCTCCTTCCATTGTTCGTATTCTTCTGTAGTGATGGGTATAAATCGGATTTTATCCCCCGCCTTTAATAAGCTAGGGGATTCGTCATCAGGACGAAACAGCTTTAACGGTGTTCGGCCAATAAGCTGCCATCCCCCTGGCGTTTCGATCGGATAAATACCGGTCTGTTTACCAGCAATGCCAACAGAACCCGCAGGAATTTTTAATCGCGGAGATTCTCTTCGCGGTGTGGCAATTTTCTCCGACATGCCTCCTATGTATGGAAATCCAGGGGCAAATCCGATCATATACACTAAATAATCACCGCTGGAATGGATATGAATGACTTCTTCAGGCGTGAGGCCATTATATTCCGCAACATATTCCAAATCAGGACCTAGCTCTCCTCCGTAACAAACCGGAATCTCCACGATCCTTTCAGATGAAAATTCACCGATCTTAAGCGATTCCAATAAGGGTTTTAATTGCCCGCAAACGTAATCATACGGGAGTGTATAAGAGCTAAAATCCGAAATCTTTAACGGATCATAAAACACAGTTACTGTTGTAAATGCAGGAACATATTCGATCATCCACTCGAATGGCTGTTCATCAAACAAGGTTGTAACCATGTTTACCTTTTGATGAGTCTCTAAATTAATATCTTCGCCCAGTTCAATTATTACTGCGTTATCACCCAATGGATGAAAACGATAGTCCATTTTTACAACTCCTAACCATTTTCGAAAATAAGCAAAATCTTATTTTTTATATTAACATTTATTAATTTTTACATAATTCTATATACATGCTCATTGAAAAGTTAACCTTCGCATAAGCGGTGCCCACTCTGGTTATACTGCTCCTAAGGAAAAGCATGGGAAAGGAGCGGAATTCTGCATGAAACGTCTCAAAATCACCAACGATCACGGATGGACACCTCGGACACTTCGCAAACAGGAACGGAAAATCAAAAACACCCTTCTTCGCCAACGTGTGATGGCCGTCCGCCTGGTCATGGAAGGCTATTTGGGCAAAGACGTGGCCTCCATGGTCAACGTGTGCCGCCAAACCGTTTCCCATTATGTGTCGCTGTTTAACGAAGGGGGCCTGGAACTCCTGCTTCATCGGGATTTTGCCCCTGGGCGAGAGCCGTTTCTCACCGAAGAACAGCAGGAAGAGATCAAACACCTTGTGTTGACCACGACACCCGCGGAGCTGGGCTGGGACATCGCTTCGGCGTGGAATACGAAGATCCTTCAATCCTATGTACACCACCATTATGGCATCTCCATGTCCCGCGAAGCCTTGCGAAAACTCTTGCATCGAAAAGGGCTTTCGTGGACCCGGCCGACTTACACGTTGGCGAAAGGAGATCCGGATCGGCAAAAACACTTCGAAAAACAAATGGATCTAATAAAAAAAACTTAATCGATCCAGATTCCGTCCTGTTGTACATCGATGAAACGCATATCCGATCGTATCATGTGTTGCGTACGACATGGTCAGAGGTTGGCCGTCAAAAGCAAGTGCCGACGTTCGGCCATCATGCTCACGTATCGCTGTTTGACGCCGTTAACGTCCATGATGGCGAAACAGTTCTTTATCAAGCAGGAGCGGCCAATGCGACAACGTTTTTGGATTTCCTGCGGGTTCTCAAAGAGCGTTACCCGGATCGTCTCATCGTCTTGGTGCTGGATAACGCCCGAATTCATCATGCCAAAACGGTGAGAGAGTTTTTGCGGGAAGAAGGACGGAGTTTTCACTTCATTTACCTTCCTCCGTATTCTCCGCAACTGAACCCGATCGAACGCTTGTGGAAATGGCTGAAAGACACTGTCATTGCCAATGTGTTTCACAAAGATCAAAACGATATCGCCCAAGCCATTGCCCGGTTTGTGGACTACATCCACGAACGCCCTAAGGAAGTGCTACAACGCCTAGGGTGTGCAGTGTAATCCAGAAGTTAACTTTTCAAGGTGCATCTATATAGCACCACGGGTAACACAAATATTTTGGTACACCGGCACAGGTCTCATCCCTTGTAGGTACGATAAAAACGCTGTTGTTATACGGCAGAAAACTGCCTTTTTTCGGTTTCAATCCCTCATAGGTGCGATAAAAACTGTCAACGTCTCGGAATTCCTTATCACTATTTCCAAGTTTCAATCCCTCATAGGTACGATAAAAACGGACGAAAATTTCTTGCCCGCGATACTCATGCAAGGTTTCAATCCCTCATAGGTACGATAAAAACCCCACACAATGCGCATAAAATCAAGCTTTTCCCCTTTTGGCTGTTTTCAGAATATCACGTTTCAAATATTCTGTCAATATCGTTCAGCCGTGTTGGCTGTAGGATTTTGGCGCAAAAGAACATTGTCGTCGATCCCCCGGGGTTTTGGCACGATTTGGGGTCGACGACAATGTGGGGCTTGACGGCGAAGAGCCGTCTCACCCCTTCATCCTTTCAATCTTCTCCATCGGCAGTCCGGTCAGTTCGTGGATCGTGTCGACATCATACCCTTTCGCCAGCATTCTCTTCACCACGTCGAGCTTCCCTTCCTCAATCCCTTGTTGGCGCCCTTGTTTAATACCTTGTTTGATCCCTTGTTTGACCCCTTGTTCGATTCCCTTCTCGATTCCCTTTTCCATTCCCCGCTGTTCGTACGAGACGATGAGCTCCATCACTTGCTTCGCCTCCTTCGTCTCCATTTGGCTCACCTCGTTTCGCAGTTTGACTTCCTCCTCTTCGGACAACCGCAAATACGTTTCAAAAAAACCGAACAACAGCCGCTGTTTCGCCTCATCGAGCTCAAGGCGGACGAGCATGCGCAAAAATTCTTTTTTCACTTCGACCTTTTCTTCTTCATTATACCCCATTTTGCTTAACAAGGCAGCGGCGACGGGATTGTCATGGCGGATGTACGCGCGCCACGGCAGTTTGCGCAGCTCCACCGTCAAGTAACGAAAATCGAGAACGGTCAAGAACGGAAACTGGACGACCAATGAGGAAGGTTCATCGTGGTGTTCATCATAGCTGAAGATGGCGATCGGAACAATACGGCGGCGGTATTTTTGAAACAAGCGGCTGAAGTAGAGGAACATTCGCTCGGGGAAGGTCCGCTGTGCGTAGCTTTGGTGTTCGACATGAACAATGACGAGCCCATCTTCCCCTTTCATCTTCGTTTCCACCAACAAATCGACGCGGTGCTTCTCTCCGGCCGTCACGTCGGTAAACAGTTCTTCTGTGAGGAAAGAAAGGCGGTGAACGTCGATGTGCTCGTACACGTTGGGAAAGAAAAGAAGCAAAAACTCTTCGAAAAACGTCGACAGCAGCTCTTTGAACAACCGGTCGTGATCGATTCGCTGTTTGGCCACGTTTCCCCTCCTTGCGACATGGAATTCACGATATGTATTCGCTCTACGCGACGCAATTCCTTCTCATGAATGTAACTTTTTAGGAAGGAGACCCGATCGCTCCGGGCTCCTTCTCTGGCTCGTGGATGGACTACCCGTTGATATCCTCTGTCAGCCTCCCGATAATTGCCTCTTGATACCCCGCTTTTTTCGTTTCCGCCATCTCCTCTTTCAGCGGCTGCAGCGGCGTCGACGTTACGGATGCGAGCTTGGCGAGGCGCTCGGGGGTGAGGTCGACGACAGGGTTGGCGGCCCTATAATCCTCGACGGAAAAGCGCCAAAGGGTGACGGCCTGTCCATACCGCTCCTGCAGCCGCTCCGCCATGGCCAATCCCTCTGGGTCGAAGTCGCCGGAGTAATACAGCTTGGCGCCTGAAGAGGCGAGAAGATCGAGCAGCTTCATCGTCGCCAAGTTCATTTGCCCGTTCGTGCTGACAAGCGGGGCGCGGGTGTCAAGCAACGTCGAAAAGACGCCCGCGTTTTCGACAATGTACACCGTCCCCCCATGGGCAGGGCGGGCGCGGACAAGCGACAGCACATCTCTAAGCGGCATGTTCAGCGCTGTGTTCGCCTCCCAGGCAGCGGAGAAAACAGGATGCGGTCCGTCCTTGGTTTCAGCAAGAATGTTGGCGCATGTGACAAAGTTCAGGATATCCTCACGGAGCAAGCCGACGGACTGGAGCAACTCGTTGACGCTCTCTACAGATGCCATGTCCCAATCCCCGGGCACGGTCGCTTGCAATGCCGAAAGCAACAATCTCCCCGGTAGCGTGGACAAATCGAACGCATGCGGGTCGCCCGCCACTTGCTGGGCAAAGAGCGGGAGGCGCATGTATGACGGGAGCGGGAGGCGGCCGAGAGCCGCGCTGACAAGGCGGATGGCCTCCTCCAGGCTGCGGCGGTCGGTTTCGTACGCCGTTTGGACGAAGCGCTGAGGGCGGACCGACTCAACCCAATGATGCTCCTCGGTCAGACGCGCAAAAAAACGATCCCGTTCCTCTTCCTCCGCCTGGCGCCGTTCTTTGTTTGAGACAAGCGGGGCGCCGAAATACTGTTCAAGCAGCTCAACAAGCCCAACGCCCGCAAACCTCGTCTGTCCGAGCTGTTTTTCAAACGCGATAAGGGAGACGCGGGAGACGTCTTTGCCGAAAAAGGCGGCCACCGCCTCCCGCTCTTCATCGGTGAACGCCTCTAAAGACACCGCGCCGCCGACGCGGCCGAGCGACTCGTACTTGTGCTTCATCTCGATAAACAGACGGCGGAAGCCCGGTTCAGAGCGGAAAAAGGCAGCCGCCTCCTTGGCCGTGCTCACGTCTCGATCGTCTCCCATTCTTTATCATTGACCATCAGCTGTTTGACGCGGCCGTTCCAACGGTAATGAATGACGGTCACAAACGACGCATTGCGCGGGCGGACGAGTTCGCAAATGGACAACGCGGGCACGGTGTCGTAGTCGCCCCAAAGCGCCTGCGAGTTCATGATGTAGTTAAAGCCGAGCTGTTCGACAAGTCCGAACAGGTTGCGGATGTTGTTTTCATCGACGCCGGCGAACGCCTCGTCGAGCGAAATGATGTACGGGGCATCATCGCCCGCTTCTTGGTAGCGCGAATACGCCGCGGCGAAAAGCGGAATGTACATCGCCATCGCCTTTTCCCCACCGCTGAATTGGTAAAAGCGGTGGTTCGTCAGCTCGCGTTTCGGCTCGTTTGTTTTTTCATAGTACAAAGTGAAGGAAAACCATTTCCGATAGTCGAGCACTTCTTTAATGATTTGATGGAGCGTGCTGCCTTGGCCGCGCTCTTCAAGCAATTCGCGGGCGCGGGCGATTTTCGAGCGGAAATGGTTCGTCACTCGCTGTAAATCTTCCTCTCTAAGCAGCCGCGGATCGAGCCGCAACAGGCGCACCAATTCTTTCGTATCGAGCTCCGCTTCCGTCTCCGCCGTTTTCGGCTTCCATTGAATGGACAGCACAAGCCCTGATGATGTGTCGAGGCCGCCCATCAGTTTATTCATATCATTCACCCACCGTTCGGCGCGCTGAATGCGGCTGCGCAAAATGCGGCCGACTGATTTTAAGATGACGTCCTCATACAGCTCGCGGTCTTGTTCTTTCATATACTCGTGCTGCAAGACGATGTCGCGCTCCACTTCCGCCAGCACCGCAAACGGCGTGGCGCGCTCGCCTTTGTAGTCGAGGTAAATGACGTGCCGTTCTTGTTTCTCCCGCCAGTCCGCGGCTTTCATGGCCATCTCATCGTCTGGGGCAGCGGCGGTCCATTCGGGCTTCGTTTGTTCTTCCAGCGGCTCGAAGGACGCCCGGTATTCGGTCAAGTTGGACGACTCTTGGAAAAAGACGGTGTTCAGCCGCGCCAGAAGCGAGGAACGCGTCTCTTTTAACACTGCTTCGTACCGTTGTTTCGCTTCTTTCGCCTGCTCCAGGAGGGAGCGGGAACGATCAAGATCCACAAGCCCAAGCGCCGCTTCACGGGCAAACGACTTTTCCCACATCGCGGCGAGCTCGCGGGCGAACGCTTCCCGCCGCGCCTCTTTTTCCCGTTCTTCGGCCAGGCGCATGAGCTGCTGTTCCGTCCGCGCCCGTTCGTTGACAAGGCGCGGAATTTCGCGGCGCAAAGACGCCAACCGTTCTTGAATGCGGGCGATTTCGGCGCGAATGTCATCCGCTCCCATTTGTGCGAGCGTCCGCTCCATCTCCGCGATTCGCAAGGCGAGCCGCTCGGTTTCATCCCGAAGTCGATTTCGTTCGCCTTTCGCCTCGTCGATCTCCGCTTCCAGCACCGCAAGCTGCTCGCGCTGCTGAGCGATCACGGCTTCGGTATGGCGCGTTTCGCGGTAAAGCACTTCGAATTCGTGCAAATGGCGGACGTACGATTTCATGGCGAGCATGGCTTGTTCGCAGCCGTCCAAGGTGAAGGCTAAATCAAGCTCAGCCGATTCGTCACGAAGCTGCTGTTTGATTTGTTTCCATTCGCGCGCAAGGAGGGCCGCTTTTTCTTCTTGCCGCTTCCATTCCCGCTCTTTGCTTTCCGCTTGGCGGCGCGCTTCTTGCGCTTCGTCAAACGCGGTGCGCACGTCGCGGTCCGCCGGGAAGGACGCCAACCAGTCGGCGAGCGCTTGAATGGCCGCTTCCACGGCCGCATGCGCCCCACGCAGACGGTCGATCTCTTGCCCCATCGCGGCGATCTCCGCTTCCAGCGCCGCGATGTTTTCAAGCCGCCACCGCTCGCGCGCCGCACGGCCAATGAACGCCGCCTTCGATCCCCGCGGTGCATGGCCGCGGACAAGGCCGAGCGAATAGCGCCCCGTTTCATCGATCGTCATGCCGCCTTCTTGGTCGGCATCGGTGATGACGATGCTTCGGAGCACTTCGTCAATCCGCTCCATTGACACAGGGGCATTGGCATCTGGGCGCAAATAATCAGCAAGCGTGTGCGCCATATGGACCGGTTTCGGAATGAGCACACGGTCGCAGGCGACGTCGATCTCGCGAGCAGTAATGAGGGCGTCAAGCAGCCCCGCGTGCGAAAGCGCCGATTCGATTCGCTCGCGCACATCGTCAGGCACATCGTCGACAAATTCCACCGCGGCATAAAGCGGGACAAACGGAATGCCTTTCTCCTCCAACGCCAACCGGGCGGCAGTGGTTTGTTCATCCCGTTCAGGCTCGGGGTCGCGTTGTTCCCGCCAACGGCGCAGTTCGGCTTCACGTTCTGCCCGTTTTTCTTCCAACAGACGGATGTCATGCTCGAGCCGCCATTTCTCATCCTTTTTCTTCCCGACGGCATCGTAATACGCTTGCACGAACGGGCGCTTCAGATCATCGAGCGAATACTGCTCATAGAGGGAGTCCATTTGTTGCAAAAACGACTGAATATCCGCTTCGGAAATGTCGACGTCTCCTTGCCCGATCCAAGCCAGCACGGCTTGTTCAAACCGCTCTTTCTCCTGCTCGAGCAGCTCTTCCCATTTCCGCTGCTGATGGCGCCATTCGTCCATTTCCCGCTGCCGTTCGCCCGCTTCGCTGCTCGCTTCCTCATAGCGCTGTTTCACCTCGTCATGCCTGCGCCAAAGGCGGGCCAGCCCTTCAAGCCGCTCGATATGGCGGTCAGCTTCCTGTTTCCAAGCGGCAAACAAAAACTCCTGCTCCTTTTGGCGATGGCGGTGAAAGTCGCCTTCGTTCGTTTCATGCAAGGAAAAGGATCCTTCGTCGGCATCCATACGCAGCTGCTCCAGCTCGTCTTCAAGCTTCCGCTCAAGGTCGTCCAACCGTGCTTCCGCTTCATCGAGGCGGCGGCGGTGCTGACGTTCCTGTCGTTCTTTTTCCGCAATCGTTTGTTCGTGACGCTTCCGCCGTTCCTCTAGGCGCTGCTGTTCAGCTTTCAGCTGTTCATACTTCTCCGCCTGCTGGAACACTTCGTGGCCGGCCAAATCGATTTCGCGCGCTCGCAGCACGTCTTCTTCGCGGCCAAGGCGGGTGATGGACTCCTCAAGCTCATCAAGCGTCGTTCGCGCCCGCTCTTCTTCATCGTGCAGGCGTTGTTGCTCGGCGGCGAGCTGTTCGGCCTGCTTGACCGCTTTTACGTATTCTGCCGCTTTTTCGGCGATCATATATTCGTTGTACAGGCGGTATTGATCGCAAAGGCGCTTCAACGCCCGCTCGTCACGCTCGAGCTGCTCAAGCTGCTGCTTGGCTTGGTCCATGTTTTCGATCGTGTCCGATAGATGGCGGAGCTCGTCATCAGTCAACGGAGGCAGCGAGCTTTCCAAAATCTCATAAATGACCGTCGGCTTAAAGTCTTTCGACAGCTTCGGACTGCGCAGTTGAATGAGCAGTTCGATCAATTCTTGAAACGCCTCGAGCGATTCAAAACGAAATACATGTTTATTCACGAGCTCCATATACTCTTTTTGCGTGTCGACGACCGTCCCGCCCGCGCCGAGCGCTGCGGCCAGCTCGCGTTTAGTGAGCGGGATTTTCTCTCCTGTTTTTTCTTTTTTATATAAGGTAAGATGATGACCGATGCGGCGGTTGTCGAAAATGACAAACCCCCAAAAGTCGAGGCTTTTTTGCCGCTTTGCCCGCAGGCCGATGCCCGTTGTGACGTATTGGTCGGATGCTTTTCGTTTGTATTCCAAAAACAAATACCCCGTTCGCTCGTCGCGGTTGACGACATCTTTTTCTCCAAGCAAGTAGTCTTCCATCCGCCGCGCCCGCGAGCCGAACGGATCGAGGCGGTCGGGCGTCTTCTTGCCGTCAAGCAGCACCGGGATCAAGCTTTGCATCGTCACCGACTTGCCCGCCCCGTTGCTCCCCCGCAACAGCAGCTTGCCGTCAGCGAAGTGAAAGTATTGCTCGTCGTAATACCAAAAGTTAATCAGTCCCGCGCGATGAAGCATCCATGGATTCGCCATGTTCCTCCCCCTCTTTTGCGTCAAAATCATCTGGATACCGTCCCGCCACCCGTCCGAGAAGCGGATAGAGAACGATCATTCCTGTGTCGCGCTCTATATCAGCCATGCGCCATTCGCAAAGCGCCGCAAGCACCTCGCGGACGAGCTCGGCGGCCGACATGTCACGGTACGTTTTCCCCCACCCCGCCCCGTAACGGCGGCGGCAATCGGCAAGCCAAGCGGAAAACTGTTCCGGCGTCAAGCGAATGCGGCCGTATTCATCCGGCGGATAGTCCTGAAGCCGCTCGCGCACCAAGGCAGAAAAATGAAGGATGATCTCCGACGTTCCTTTCTGGTCGGGAAATGTCGTGTACGGCGCCTGCCGCTCAGGCAACGTCAACATGGCGGCGTTTTTGTACAACTCGTACCGAAACGGCGTATGCGCTTCGATGTCATCGCGCAGCCGATGGCGGAAGTTGCGCAAGTAGTAAAAATCTTGCTCGTCGCCTTCCGTCCGATGCACAGCCGGGGATAAAAACAACTTCCGGTACAGGCGATGGCGCCGATAATCTTGCGGCGAGGCTTTCCACTCCTCGGCCATCAGCTCCTCAATCGATTCATACCGAAGCAAATCTTTCGGATGCGTACGCATAAAATAGCGGGCGAGCACGGGCACTTCGTACAACGCTTCTTCCTCCGCATGTTGCGCGAACGCTTCAATCTCCCCGTCCATCCGGCGGACGAGCCCGATTTGTTCCGCCGTTTTCAACACGCGGATGAGCGCGCGCCGATGCGCGTAGTTCGTCCAATCGACCGGCAAATCCCCTGGGTACATGGCGCGGATTTCTTCGCACACGTCGGAAAGCAAAAACTTGTCCTCCACCGCCTTGCCTTCCAAATACGCCATCAAGCAGCAAAACAGCGCATAATCGAGCGGCTCTTGGAACGACTCGATGCCCATCCACGGCTCGGGATCGGCGGGAATTTTCTCGAGCTTGGCGAAATAGCGGTGGACGATGAGTCGATACCCAAACTTCTCCTCCACATACCGTTTCAACACATGTTCACGCTCGCGGATGAGCTGATACAAATCCGGCTCTTGGTCGCGAATGATCCAAAACTGCTCAAACAGCGCGGCGAGCGCTTCCTTCGCCTTGTCGTCAAACGCCGTCTCCACGCTCATTCACCTCCTGCCAGCACGTGGATTTCATAGTTGGGCATTACGAGTTCCCCGTCTTCCGCCCGAAGGCAAATCGTCCCCTCTTTCGCCGCCACCTTGACCACCCACCCGTTTTCTGTCTTAATAGCTTGCCCCTCGCGCCCCATCGCCTTGGCGATCCAACCGAGCAGCGTTTTTCGTACATATGGAGTCACCTCGGGAAGGTCAGCCAGCACGATTTTCCCGTCGGTCACAAGCTGCCTAAGCGCCGCTTCCTCGCGCGCTTTTTCTTCCAAATAGCGGAGGCGCGCTTCTTCTTTCTCCCGCTCTTTATCTTCTATCGCCTGCGGCTTTTTCTTTTCCCCGTAATGGCGGACGCGCGGCTTCGTCACCCACTCAGCTGGCGGATCGTCCCATACGTCGCGGTATATGTTGTCTGTCGCCCCGAAATCGGCCACGAGATGTTTCGTATGGAAGCAGCCGAATACGACCGCTGACAGGCAGTGCGCCTCTTCAATCGATTCAAGGCGGGAAAACCAGCGCGCCAAATGCAAGTAGTCGCCTTTGCGGCTGCGAAAATGATGATGCCGCTCGCCAAGCCGCTGCACGACGCGCGTCAGACGGCGAATCGCCTCATTTGTCTGGTATTGCAAAAACGAAAGCTCGCTCTCGCGCCCGTCGCGCCCTAAAAACCATTCGCACAAGCTGCGCCACGTTTCCCATTTTTCTTCAATCTGCACAGCGCGCGGCGGCGGCGCATCGGCAAAGCGCGGGATCGACCGCTCATAGTCGACGACACGCTCGATGAACTGCCGAACCCCTTCTTCCGGCAGATCTTCAAGCAATTGTTCAATCTGCATCGACGTTTTTTGCAAGGCGACGATAAAATCGCGCAAGTACGCCGTAAACTGCTCTTTATAGACGAGAAACGACTCGGACGTCATCCGCTCTTCCAAGTTTTCACTGTGCAAATAAGCGATATAGTCAGCGGAATTTCGGATGATTTTCTTAAAATAATCGAACGTCTCTTCCCACACTTGATGCATTTCATCCGCTTGTTCTTGAAAATCAGAAGCGATGATCGCCTCCATGCGGGAAAGAGATGCATACAAACGGTCGAACCGTGTTTTCTCGAGGGACCCTCCAAACGAATCCCCGAGCTGCTCAAGGGTGCGGATCATCCGCTCGATCTCCACCGTGTACGGGCTGCATTGGTAGCGAAACCGCTTTTTCTTAAACTCTTCAATCGTCCGGACATGGGACGTCTCTTGGCGGGCGATCAAGTTGTTCCATTTGACGAGCTGGTCGAGGTCTTGCTGCAAGTCATCTTCCGTGTAATCCGCAAACTCCTCGTGCTGCTTTAAAAAGGCGTACACTTCTTCCGGAAACAAATATTGCCGCATCCGCTCGTGCTGAATGTAGAAATAGCGCAAAATCGCCCGGTAGCGGTGCGCGTTTTCCGTCGATAAATATTTTGTTTCGACAATGGGCTTCAACCACGTGGCGTCCATCTCCGTCCACCTTTGCTTCGGTTTTTTCCTACTGTTTATTGTAACGATTTTCTCCGCTCTTTTTCTAGCAAAAACCGTTTTCCTATTTTTTCTCGCCATCGGCGCGCGTTTTTTGTAAAATAGAGGGGAAAAGGAGGTGAAACGAATGGAAGCGTTGCTGCGGGAAATTTTGCATGAAGTGAAAGCGACGCGCGCGGCGGTCGAATCGCTCGAGCAACGGGTTGGCGCCTTGGAGGGGCAAGTGGCCCAGCTCAATGAACGAACAGGTGCTCTTGAAGCTCAAATGACCAAGCTGAATGAGCGCACGAGCGTTCTCGAACGCCAGGTCGCACAGCTTAACGAACGAACAAGCGCCCTTGAGCAGCAGTTCACTCAGTTGAATGAGCGGACAAGCAACCTTGAGCACCAAGTTGCTCATCTCAACGAACGCATGGGCACTATCGAACATCAAGTCGCCCAACTCAACGAACGCATGGGCACTGTCGAACATCAAGTCGCCCAACTGAACGAGCAGACGACCACGCTTGCGCAACAAATCGACTTGCTGGATGAGCGCACGAATGAAACGAAGGCGATCGTTGAAGCGCTCCGCCATGGGCAAGAAGTGCTGACCGCCAAATACGAGGCGATGGCGCACGACCTTCACCATATGAAAGGCGACCTCACCCATATCACATCCATCCTCGAAGACAAAGTGCTGCCTGCCCTCGCCGAACATGAAGCGGGACTGCACGTCTTGAACGCCCGCGTTTTCAAAACGGAAAGCACCCTTCATCGCCTTGTTCATGCCTAATGCGTTCCCCATAAAAAACGTTCCACACGGATTCCTTTTTCACCCGGCAGCCGTGGGCTGCCGTTTTTTTGTTCACGTGTCGATCCGTTCGTCTTCGCCATGGAGCCTGCCAACCTTTCGATCAACGGCGCGGGGGAATGCATAGCCAGCATGTTGATGGATAAACGGCGGGCTTGTTCGGACATCTCGAATTCGGAGCATTCTGAAGGATTCGCCAGCATTCCGGAGCATTTTTTAGGATCAAGGAGGAGAGGGCCATCATCACCGCGAGAGCAGGCGAGAGGCAAACATATCGGCTGATACCAAATTTGCCAGTTGCACCCAAATTGCGGTATCCTTTGTTTGTGACGCTTTTTCATCCCCTCCGCGTCTTGTTGCCGCCTTTTTTCATCCCCCTTTATTTGTATGACAACAGCCGAAAAAGGAGGAATTGTGTTGCGAAAATGGATCCGATCTTTGCTCGCTGTTGGGCTTGTATTTGGATTGGCTGCCTGCAACGGAACGAGCGATGCGAAAGGAAAAATTGTGATTAGCGGAAAGAAGTTTACCGAGCAGGTGATTTTGACGCATTTGTTGGCGAAATATGTAAAGGCCAACACCGATTTGGATGTGGAAGTGAAGGACAGTTTAGGCGGCGCGTTTATGTTGCAGCAGGCCATTGAAAATGGCGATGTCGACATGTATGTCGAGTACACAGGGACAGGGTATTTGAACATTTTAAAACAGCCGTACGACCCCAAAAAGACGCCCGAACAAATCTACAATGAAACGAAGAAATTATATAAGAAAAAATACAACATCGCTTGGCTCAAACCACTCGGATTTAACAACACCTACGCCTTGGCGTTGCGCAAGGATCTTGCCGAGAAACTTGGGGTGAAAACGCACTCCGATTTGGCCAAACACTCGTCCTCCCTCACCTTCGGGTCGGACGCCGAGTTTTTTGAGCGAAGCGACGGCTATGACGGGCTTGTCGATACGTACGGGTTTCAATTCAAGAAAAAAGTGACAATCGATCCGGACTTGCAATACGAAGCGGCGAAAAATGGGGAGATTGACGTCATCACGGCCTATACAACCGATGCAAGAATCAAAAAATACGATTTGGTCGTGCTTAAAGATGACAAACACTACTTCCCGCCGTACCACGCCGTGCCGATCATCCGCCAGGAAGTGCTCGATGCCAATCCGGGTCTGGAAGAGAAGCTGAACAAGTTGGCCAATATTTTAACCGATGAAAAGATGATGGAACTCAACGGCCAAGTGAACTTGGAAGGAAAACGGCCGCGCGAGGTGGCGATCGACTTCTTAAAAGCGGAAGGACTGATCGACTAGAAAGCGAGGAATGTGGATGATTCGATTTGAGAATGTGACGAAACAGTATGAGGACGGCTTTGTCGCCTTAAAAAATATGAATCTTGAAATCCGCAAAGGTGAGCTTGTCGCCTTGATCGGGCCGAGCGGGTGCGGAAAAACGACGACGATGCGGATGATCAACCGCTTGATCGAGCCGACATCGGGCAAAGTGTACATCGACGGGCAAGACATTTCCGAGCTCGACCCGGTTGAGCTGCGGCGCAACATCGGCTACGTCATCCAGCAAATCGGCTTGTTTCCGCACATGACGATCGCGGAAAACATCGCGCTCGTGCCGAAGTTGAAAAAGTGGGAAAAACACGCCTATGAAAAGCGGGTGGATGAGCTGCTTGAGCTCGTCGGATTGGATCCGGCGACGTTTAAGCACCGCTACCCGTCAGAGCTCAGCGGCGGCCAGCAGCAGCGCGTCGGCGTCGTCCGCGCCTTGGCGGCTGAACCGAATATCATTTTGATGGATGAACCGTTCAGCGCTCTTGACCCGATCAGCCGCGAGCAGCTGCAAGATGACATCGTCCGCCTGCAAGAAGAGATTCAAAAAACAATCGTCTTTGTCACCCACGATATGGATGAAGCCATTAAAATCGCCGATCGGATCGCCTTGATGAAGGACGGGGAAATCGTCCAATTTGCGACGCCCGACCAAATGCTCCGGCGGCCGGCGAACTCGTTCGTCCGCGAGTTTATCGGCGAAGACCGGCTGCGGACCCGCCAGACGGCCGTGCCGACGGCGGAAGATTTAATGTCGGCGGACGTCGCGACGATCTCGCCGCGCCGCGGTTTGGCCGAGGCATTCCGATTGATGAAAGCGAAAAAAGTCGACAGCCTGGTCGTGGTCGATAAAAAGCAGGCCTTTCTCGGCATCGTGACGCTGAAACAAATCGAGGAGCGCTATCGGGAAGAGCATTTGTTAGTCGCCGACATCGCCGATTACGATGTGACGACGTTGGCGAAAGAAGCGGACGTCACGAACGTCGCCGCTCTGTTCCAAGACCCTGATGTGCGCATCATTCCGGTGCTCGATGGCGACCGTCTTATCGGGGGGATTACGCGCTCGAGCATGATGCGCGCACTCGCGGAGTGGACGTTTCAGCAGCACGCATAACGGGCAACGGAACATGCGCAGGCAAATCACAGCCGGAAAACTCGATGCCGCAATCGCCTCGCTTGAACAACATGCCTCATGTTGAAAAGGAAAAATGGCCTCGAGCGGTTTGTCAACGGAATTCGTTCTGCTTGCGAATAAAAAGGGATGACCGTTTTTATCTGAACTTCTCACGACGAAGCAGCAGCCATCCGCTGCCGCTTTTTCCGCCAAGGAGGGATACGATGGAATTGTTGCAGACGTTGATCGAACGAAAGAATGATATTTGGATCGCCTTTCAAGAGCATGTGCTCTTATCCGCTATCGCCATGGGCATTGCGATCGTCATCGCCGTGCCGCTCGGCGTCGCATTGACGCGGCATCGCAAACTCGCCGAGCCGATCATTGGCGTGGCCGCCATCATTCAGACGATTCCGAGCCTGGCGTTGCTTGGGTTTATGCTTCCGATTTTCGGCATCGGCAAACTGCCGGCGATCATCGCGTTGACGCTGTACGCCTTGCTTCCGATTTTGCGCAACACGTACACCGGCATTCTCGGCGTCGACCCGGCGCTGGTGGACGCTGGCCGGGGGATGGGGATGACATCGCGGCAAATTTTATGGATGGTTGAACTTCCTCTCTCGCTTCCCGTCATTATGGCTGGCGTGCGCACGGCAACGGTGCTGACGATCGGCGTCGCCGCCTTGGCGACCTTCATCGGCGCTGGCGGGCTTGGCGACTTGATCGACCGCGGCTTGCGCATCGCCGACAAAAACTTGATTTTAGCCGGCGCCATCCCCGCAGCGATCTTAGCGATTGCCTTTGACTGGCTGCTGCGCAAAGTCGAAAAGAAAGTGACGCCAAAAGGGTTTTGACAGGCCACCAGATGTTGACTTCTTCCATACGCTTCAGGCAACCAACAAACACAGTGGCCCTGACGCAAAACTTCCTAAGATGGAAGCCGTCTTGAAAAAGGTGTCCTCCAACAACTATTGTTGAGCTGATTTTTCATTCAATCACCAGCCTTCTAGGCATGAATATGCCCCATTAAGGCACGCGTATTTTCACTGAAACAAGTTCCTTGGAGAATTTTCTCTCCAAGGAACAGCTCCAAGATATAAGCCACTAAACTTGAGTATGGTCTGTAGATGAGCAAATTCACTAACATAAATAACATAAATTGACAACCAAACAAAAAAGGGGTTCATCACCAAAAGATGTACTTGACTTTTAAAGATAAACATGATAGCAATGTTGCTCAAAGAGATGTGTGGTATAAAAAGGAAAAATGCTATTTTGATTGTCTTTATCATAATCGTCTTTCTTTGTCAAGTACACTTTGTGGTGAAGAGCCAAATGTGGCTCTTCACCAAAAGTTGTACTTGATTTTTTCTGAACATACTCTATTTACGCTTGTGAGGGAAAATCAACAAATCAGTGATTTTTGCACATCTTTGGGCAGGAAACCGTATTGCTTGTCAAGTACATGTTGTGGTGAAGAGCCAAAAGAACACATGGATGATGTTTTTTACCAGACTTGTCACAATCTTGGACAAGTCTTTTTATTTTTCAGGAAGGAATTTCATTGAATTTGTCCAATATTATTTGTAAATATTTGTTCAAGGTGCGATAGGATGAGTGAAAAAGAAAAAAATAGCGAAACAAATGAAAGAAATCGTGGAACAATTGGTGTCGGAACCACAACTGAAAGCGCACATGCTCGTGGCAATCGAGCAACATATGAAAGGGAGCGATTTGTTGTTTGGGCGGTTGGCTTATTTGCATTATGACTTGTTTTCGATACAAGGAGATCACTCAACATATATCGCAGCGGCTATTGAATTGATCGTGATTGCTGGGGATTTATTTGATGATATAGTCGATCAAGATCGTTTCGAGGATACAGCTATTCCTCTTCATATTGCGATCGGGTTCTTGCTGCTTGGTCAGCAAGCGATTGCGAATGTACCGATTTCTAGTAATAAAAAATTAAAGGCACTGTCATATGTTACGTCTTGCTTGTTGCAAAGTGTACACGGACAACAGCTTGATGTGGGGTGTGACGTACAAACAGAGGCAGATTATTTAAAAATGGTAGAGAAAAAATCAGGCTCTCTTGTTGCGATGGCTTGTGTCATCGGAGCATTATTAGCAGGAAAAGAGGACATCGCAGCGATTGAAACATATGCTCGCTACATCGGCATTGCAGCACAAATCGACAATGATCTTGATGCGCTATACAACTGGGATAAAAAAGCGGATATTCAAGCAAAGAAAAAGTCGCTTCCGATTTTGTATATGCTAGAAAGCAAACAAAATAACTTGTGGAAGCAGTATTTCAACAACGATATAGACTACGATCGGATGTATGTCCAAAAAGAAAAAGCACTTCAGCAAATGGAACAGGAAGGAGCGTTTTATTATGCTAAAGTGATAAGCCAGATTTACAAGGAAAAGGCTTTGCAAGAAATCGAGAAACTGGATGTAGACGATAGGTACAAATCCGTACTGAAAACAATGATTTTGTAATGTTGGAGGGAGATCTGCGATGCAAAAAATCATTCGCTTTTTAGTAGAACATCCAGAAGTCATCGAAAAATTACAAAATGGTACGGTGAGCTTGATCGGTTTAAGTGAGTTAGAGGTAAAAGCGGTTGTAAAGGTATTTAGTGAATCGACGGAGCTGCTTGGATATTGGAAGTAGGTAAAGATGAATCGAACAGTCATTGCGATGATTGTTGCTTTGATTGTAGCGCTATATTTAACCATTTTAAATGTTAGGCATCCATTGATTGGTATGGATGTAATAGAAAACAAGAATGGTGATATTATTGTTAACGATATTTACGAGTTTGGTTGGGCAAAAAAACATGGTATTCATATTAATGATCAAGTGCTGAAAGTGGATGGAAAGCCTCCGCTCTCCCATTTTACTGTCCGGGAATACAAAACAATTGAACAAGCGAAAACAATAACGATTCAGAGAGAAAATCAAATCCAAACATTGAAGGTTGACTATAAATCGCATGGAACGGAACAATGGCTGTATTATATTGCCTTACCGGCGGGTTTTTTTCTATTCGCTATTAGTTTAAGCATTTTTTTGCTTCGTCTGCGGCCGAATGACAAATCGGCAACCGTGCTGATCTATTTTTTATTATTGACAGGGATTTGTTATATCAGTGCCAGCTTATCAGCGAAATATGCGCCGTTTGGGCGGCAAATATTTAACGGTATATTTTTCATATTGCCTGCCGTCTTTTTGCATTTCGTTTATCATTATTTTGAAAAAGAAAAGAAAGTGTGGTTTGCGAAAAAAATTGTCTTTTCCCTTTATGGGTTTAACTTTTTGATGTTTGTTGTCTCACTCGAGTCTTTATCGTTTCGTTCGATAAGTGAAGCGGAAGTGCTATTGACGACATTTTTTATCAACATGGTCATCATTCTCGCTTTGTTAGGAAAAGGATTCGTTTATTTTAAAAAAGATGAACAGCGACATACGGTTAAAGGGGTGTTTTTCGCAATTGGGCTATCTGCCGCACCATTTGTTTTATTTTATGATCTCCCCGTTCTAATCATTGGAAAATGGGTACTACCAGCTGAATTAACCGTTACTTCGTTTTTTGTGTTGCCTTCCGTCTTTCTTTATTTGATTTGTACGGATCGGCTATTTCGATTGCAGTTTTCCATCAATCACTTTGTATACTATGCTCTTTTATCATTATTTCCGGCTTTTCTTGTTACATTGCTTTATGCCAAATTTGTTCATGAAGCAAGGAGATTTGCTGAACTCACTTTGTTGTTTTTACTGATTTATGTAATCAATATCCTTGTTCTCTATTCAAAAGGATATTTTGATCGAACATTAAGAACGAAGTTATATGTACAAAAAAACTTTTATCAAGAAAGTATATATCGAATCGGTGAAGCATTAAAAAAACAAAGAAATATGCAAGAAGTCATCCAATGCTTGGAAAAAGAAGTGAGGGAAGTATTAGATATAGAGAATCTGGCTTTTGTACAATTGGCGGTCCAAAATAGGCAAGCCCCTTTTCATTGCGATGAAAAAGAGTGGATGAAGTTAATCAAAAAGATGGATGGTCAACCACTTTCGATTGGAAAAATGATTGAAAATAAGCGTTTGTTTGCGGTTTTTGTAGGCTCATTCCGACAAAGTCCTTTACTATTGATAGGAAAAAAGAAACATCCCATTCCATTTCGGGCAGAACAAAAAGATTGGTTATCCACCATTGTCTATTATGCCAGCGTCACGATTGAAAATATGTTAAAAGTAGAGGATTTCATCAAAGAGTTAGACAATTTAAAGGAAAGAAGCCATTCTGTTTGGCTCACTCGTTTGATCTTTCAATGGTCGGAAAAGGAAAGAAGAAAGTTAGCCATTGACTTGCACGATACGATTCTTCAAGATTTAATTGTTTTAAAACGAAAAGTGGAGAGCTTGCGCTTTCAAAATATGCGTATGGAAGAAATGAAAAAGCAGCTAAACGACATCGAAGAAGAAATCGTAGATATGATTGATGTAACAAGAGAAACGTGCCATGAATTAAGACCGCCGTTTTTGGAACAAGTCGGATTAAGAGAAGCATTAGCCGAATTAATCAGAAGATTTCATTTGCGTTCAAATATCAAAGTGGAGTGGAATATTCATGTATCAACCAAATTAGATGAAGAACGAGAACTTGCAATATATCGGATGATCCAAGAATTATTAAACAATGCGCTGAAACATTCGCAGGCATCGTATATTCAACTAACATTGGAGACTCAAAATGAGGAAGTTCAACTTCATTATGTTGACAATGGTATAGGTATAGACATGAAAAAATTAAATCATTATGATGGAAAGCTTGGTTTGTTTGGCATAAAAGAGCGTGTGCAAGGCTTAGGTGGAACTTGCGAGATGACATCACAACTTGGCGAGGGGCTAGATATACGGATCACCATTCCATTATAAGCATAGGAAGGAGAGAAATGACTAGATGATTCACATTTTGGTTGTCGATGATCATCGCCTTGTTGGTGAAGGGACAAAGAATATGCTCGAGAGCGAACAAGATTTTCAAGTAGAACTTGTTACATCTGGCACAGAGGCGGAGCAGATGATGGAACAACGTACATATGATGTGTTTTTGCTTGATTGGCGTATGCCGGATATGAGCGGTATTGAATTGAGTAAACGAATTCTCGAAAAACAGCCAAATGCGAAAATTGTCATCTATACCGGATATGATATTGTTCCTTTTTTAAATTATTTCATTGAATCAGGCATTACAGGCTTTGTCAGTAAAACCGCATCAAGCGAGCAATTAGTGACGGCGATTCGCTGTGCGTTAAGAGATGAGGCGGTTATTCCTGTGCATGTACTGCGCCAGCTGCGGCTTTTCGAAGTGAAAGCTAGGATGGAAGAAGAGGAGGAACATATCGCGCTCGACATGTTTGAACAAAATATATTGATAGAGGTTGCCAACGGTTTAAGCAATAAAGAGATTGCAAGAAAGCACTGCATGAGCCAGCGGAGCCTAGAAAGACAGCTATCGCGTATTTTTTCAAAATTATGTGTATCTTCTCGGATAGAAGCGGTGGAAAAAGCAAAACAATTGGGACTCATTCCAGAGCATTATATGTTGTTAACGTCCTCATCGGATGGATGAGGGCGTTTTTGTCTAGTCCGCCAAAATTGGCGGGCGCACCGTCAAAAAATGGCGGGGTTCCGACACAAGTTGGCGGTGAAAAAATGATCGTTTTGATTTACATTTTATAGTATAGGAATCATAAAAAATCGAACAAGGGAGGGGATTTTATGTTCAAAAAAGGTTATTTATCTATTCTTTCGCTAGTTATGGGATTCACTTTCTTCTCAACTAATACTTTTGCAGCTACTGATATCGTTGATAATGATGCTTTAAGCAGTGCCCCTGGATACTGTGAACAAAAGGGAAATTGGACCTACAAGACAGGTTCTGGATACTACAATGATTATCGGATCGTTTCGGCAACCGTTAATGGCTTTGATACTGATTATGCGTATATTTGGGGATTTTATGCACACGACAAAAATGCCGCTCATTATGTCTACTTAAACAATAAAGATTTTACAAATCCAAGAACAGCTTATCAAATAGATGAGTTTGGCGGTATTGTGTATATTAATCAAAATACAGCACCTGGTGGTTGGAATTTTCTTAAAACCCATAAAGAGTGGAATCATATGATTGTAATTAACACATCTTTAACTACCAAGTTAGGAAATGTGGGAGCAGATGCTACAAAAATTACTTATTAATTAGGGGTGAGTGCTTTGAAGAAAAAATTTTTGATTGCTGGAGTTGCTAGTGTGGTATTAGCCGTTTCATTAGTGGTATATAATGGTACAGATATTGCTGGAAGCCAAGACAACGTGGCTCAGGCAAGCGCAAATATTCAAAAAGTAAAAGTGCAAAATACAGATGAACAAAAAACTAAAATTCAAACCTTGATGTTAAATTCTATTGATCATTATAAAACAGCAAAAGGATCGTTTGAATATTTTAGTGAATCAGGTAATTTTCATATCAGTGTAGATTATCAAACAGATCTTTCTGACAGCCCCAAATCTTATGAAAAAGTTCGCGGACTGGCTAAGGAAAATAAGAATGGTATAACTACTGCAGCTGAACCAGGCTATGAAGTGAGCGTATATGATGGAGAAAATTTGATTAATTACAATAGTGGTTCTAGTGATTATCAAACGAATAGTGTTACTAAAAGCAATGTTCCTATAAAAACTATCGTAAAAGTAGGAAAAGTGAGTGAAAAGGAACGTAATTATTTAAAAAACACGACCATCCATGAACGGATTACTACAGTAGATGGAGAAAAAGCCTACATACACAGAATAGATCCGTCCTATATGGGAATAGCGAAGACTTCTTTATTTCCAGAAGATATAGCAATGGGACTTTTAGCAGATGATGCACGATGGGATATCACAGGGCAGGAAAATATAGCAGGAGTCAAGACGGTAGTAATAGAAGGTAAACTGAATAGTGAGTATTCAAAACGATATAACGCAAAAACTTTCAAATTAAATATAGAGCCAAACACTGGAATAATGATACAAATGGAAGTTTTTGATTCCTCAGGCACCATTAAAGAATCAATAAAAACAAAAAATATTGAAATTAATAAAAGTTTAGACACCAAGTTATTCACAAGTTTTTAACAATTCTGTTTCAATGAAAGCCCACATTATAAACGAAGTAATGATGTATAAAATTTGATTAAGTCTGAAATTTTGCGTGAAAAGAAACGGCAAAAAGCGGTTTGATTTTTCCAAAACGTTCATTTGCTGGCTCTTCACCACAACATG
>NZ_JHUS01000008.1:0-46544 GCF_000691465.1 Geobacillus sp. CAMR5420 | reverse complement strand
CAACTTTTGGTGAAGAGCCATTCTTTTCTTATAAAAACATTAGATTGAGTCATTAATATGAGAACAGCACGGATCTAACAGTCCTATTCTTGCGCTTATGCCAGTCAAGAACCGCCTAGCATGTTCCCATTATGAAAGGAGAATGAACATGGAAGAGTATATGTTAGAAACCCGTCATATAAGCAAAGCGTTTGGGAAACAACTCGTCGTAGATGATGTATCCATTAAAGTCAAGAAACAGACGGTTTATGGATTGCTCGGGCCAAATGGAGCGGGAAAATCCACTCTTTTAAAAATGCTGACAGGGCTTTTGCGTCCCACAAAAGGGGAAATCGTCATCAACGGCCATCCTTGGAGCAGAAAAGTCCTGAAAGATATCGGCGCACTGATCGAATCCCCGGCTCTTTACGGCAATTTAACAGCCTATGAGAATTTACTCGTTCACGCCAAATTGCTTCATTTGCCCGACTCGCGAATCCAAGAAGTTTTGAACATCGTCGGCTTAGAAAATACGGGGAAAAAGAAAGCATCTCAATTTTCCCTTGGCATGAAGCAAAGGCTAGGAATTGCCAAAGCTCTTTTAAACCATCCAAAACTGCTCATTCTCGACGAACCGACAAATGGCTTGGACCCATTAGGCATCCAGGACTTGCGAACACTCATTAAATCGTTTGCCGAAAACGGGATCACCGTCATCCTATCGAGCCATATTTTGTCCGAAGTCAAACAATTAGCCGATTACATTGGCATTATTCAAAACGGAAAACTCAGGTACGAGGGGAAAATAGACGAGAGTCAAGATCTCGAAAAACTCTTCATCGATGTTGTGAACAAGCAATGAAGGAGGATGGGAGTCATGCTCAATATGTTCCAGTCAGAACACTTAAAATACAAGCGAACGTTTGCCAAAAAACTTATATTCATCGCTCCGCTTTTCTTTGTCCTGTATGCCATGATCACCATGCCAACCATGAATTCAACGCGCCATTATTTTGAATACACGGTATTTAATTGGTGGCCGTTGATTTTTGTTCCCATTGGAACGGCCTTGACTGCTTCCCTTTCAGTGTCAAGGGAGAAAAAGTCCGGAAACGATAAAGCGCTGCGTTGTCTCGACATTAGCATTGTGCGTCTATGGTGGAGCAAAATCGCCGTCATCGCCTATTATATGTTGCTCTCCACTATCGAGCTGATCGTCCTGCTTGTTTTATTGAAATGGTTTTTGCCCAACAGCCTCTCATCCGCTACTGTCGCGGTGTTTGCCAGCTTGGTCATTTGGATGAGTTCTTTATCCTATATCCCGATCGGATTATTTATCGCCGAGCGGTTCGGGATGGCAGCCTCGATCCTTGTCAGTGTCATCGGCCTCGCCTTAGGGGTCGTCATGGCTGCACAGCCTTACTGGCTGTTCATTCCATGGAGCTGGGGAATGAGGATGATGTGCCCGATCGTCGGGGTTCATCCGAACGGCGTTCCTTTGGAAAAAGGGAATTCGCTATTGGATCCTTCTGTCATTCCAATAGGCCTAACGACTGCCCTTGTCATGTTTCTGTTGCTATCTTTTCTGACCGCCGTTTGGTTTTCGCGAAAGGAAGTGCATTGACATGTCGTTTCTTCGCCTTCTGTCATCCGAATGGATCAAAACGAAACGCACAGCAGTTCGGATCATGGTCATCATCATACCAATCCTGTATCCGCTCTTTATGGTATGGTATTTTTCGCACTACCGACATTCCGTGTTTTGGCAGGTGAAAATCTACCAAGGTTTTTTCGAAGTGATGACCGTTTCCTTGCCGATCATCATCTCCTTGCTTACCGGACTGATGTCCTATCAAGAAGAAAAAGCAGGAAATTTCATGAACATCTTGGCCGGCCCTGTATCCAAAATCAAATGGTATGTTGGCAAACTCACGCTGCTCATCTTCATCGCATGCGCGGATATCTTGCTGGCGACGATGGTTATGCTCTTTGGAATGAAATACGTACTCAACGTCGCGCCCATTCATGATCACTTATTTTTGCAAGGAGCCATGCTCTCGATCGTGGGCTCACTGATCCTTTTTTCCTTGCATCTGTTCATCAGCCTTGCCTTTGGAATGGGAGCATCGATTGCCATCGGGAGCGGCGGATTTCTCATTTCCGCCCTTATTGGCGCAACGTCCTTAGGCGATCATATATGGAGCTATGTTCCTTGGGCTTGGGGTGTTCGCCTCTCACAATTTCCGATTTTGATGATGCCCGAAGTAAAGCAAGCATTGGGGGCGCAGTTGTTCAATTCCTATTCGCTATCATTGTGGGAAGGGATGGCCTATGCCCTTCTAGGCTTTATCATCGTGACCATCATCGGTTCAGTCTGGTTTCATCGTTGGGAAGGAAATCAACCACATGAATGAAAGTTCACTGCTCCCTCTCAATGGGATGGTAAAAAAGGAGGTTTCAGAGTAACGATGAAAAACTCCATCTTACTCCTCATGTTGATTGGAATCCTCTTTATAGGAGGTTGTTCACTTGTCAGTGACTTAAAAAAGACAGCCACACAAAATATGGAGATCGATCGGAAATTGCCAAAATATGAGTTGAACAAAGACAATTTGCAAGAAATTCACTATCAAGACCGAACGTACATCATTCAGGCAGCAAAAGTAGATCGACATCAATTGCACAAACCAATCGGGAAAGTAGCGGAGACGATCACCATCAATGAGCATCATCAAATCTTGAGTAAAAAAGAGCTGCGAAAGATCGAAGTCATTCCCGATCAAACGGATGAAAAACGAACTCACTTGAACTTTGGTTGGGTATACAGCATCAAAGGCGTAAACCCAGATGAAGAAGTGGCTGTTACGGTGAACCACCAATTTTTGATTGCTAAAAGAAAATAAAGGCTTAGAGACTGTCAGCTAGGGAAAGAGAAATTCCTCCCCAGCTGCATTCTCCACTCTCTATAACGGCGGAAAGCCCATAAGATTGGATGATTAATCAGATAGCTCCTTAATATAAAATTCAACCGTCGCTCCGCCTTTTTCATTGTTGTAGGCCCAAATTTCACCGCCATGATGATTCACAATTCGTTTGGCAATATACAGTCCTAATCCAACATGATTTTTATACTGCTTATCCTGGTAAAAAGGCTGGAACAACAAAGACGTATCGTTTTCTTTAAATCCCGTTCCTGTATCTGAACAGCGAAAATAGATTTTACACTCATTCCCCTCTTTTTCATCATGTACTTCCAACTTAATTTCTCCGCTTTTTGTAAACCTCAGGCTGTTGTATAAAATATTGTCCAACACTCTCATTAACATCGCTTCATCAAGTATGTAAGATGATTTTTGCAAATTCACATCAAAGCAAATGTTTATCGATTTTTGATGGTAAACCATTGTTGAGATCTCTAGTTTTTTCTCCTCAAGGATTTGCCTTACATCCACTTCTTTTCCATTCAATGAGAAGTGGTCATTCTCCACTTTATAGAGCAACGACAAATTATCTGTCAACATGGTCATCTTCCCACAGTTTTTGCGAATAATCTCTAAATGGGGAGTGACATCAAAGTGGTCCAACTTTCTCAAATCTTGAATCAAATCAATTTGTCCTTGGATGACCGTTAACGGGGTTCTGATATCATGTGCGATCGATGATACCATCATTTTTCGTTCGTCATCGGTCTTTGCTAAACGTTCCACCATTTCTTTCAGTGCACTGATCATGGTATTAAAGGAATCCTGGATCTTGATAAACTCTTTTCTTTTCAACCCCGAGACTTGAAAATCAAAATTCCCGCTTGCAATGTGATCAGAAGCCTGGAGCAACAATTTGACATTATGAAACAATGATTTGTACAGCCTAGATGTAAAGAAAATCAAATAGACAATAAAAAAGATCAACGGAGAAATAAACATCACAGCATAAATCAACACGGCTTCGAAGCGATTTTGATTGTTAATGATGAACCCAAAAGGCGCTTTCAACACATATACCGCCTGAATGGCGTTATCATGCTTCAAGGGAATGAACCGATACACATAGCTTCCTTTTACAATCTCACGGTTGATCGATTGACTAATATCCACTTGATCGTCTATAATTTCTCGATCACCATACAGATGCTTACCGCTGATGTCTACAACTTCTCCCTGTATCTTTTCACTGTAACGATGGATGGGAATTAATCTCCCCTTGAAAATCGCCTCTTCGTTTTCTTTCACCTTTTTTTCAATCAAATCCAAATCCTTCACGAAATAATTGGTCGGTTTCACCACATCGTTCGTGGTTAATGTCATAATCAAATAGATTAAGCATAAATAAGTAACGGCCGAAGAGATTGCCGTTGCCAACACGACTTTCACAACTAACAAATAAAAATCTCGTTTAATCGTTTTATTCTTTTTCATCGGTCACATCCCATTTATAACCGAGCCCATATAATGTTTGAATATAAGAGGTTTCTGGATCGACGGCCTTGATTTTCTTTCGAATATTTTTAATGCTTTCTGTAACAGTGTCTAACTGGCTGTCGGAGTCAATCCCCCATACTCGTTCAAAGATTCTTTCTTTGGAGAAAACGACCTTTTTATTGAGCATCAACAACTTAACAATCTCATATTCTTTTTTTGTTAACGGTAATTTCTTTCCTTTACAAAAGACTTCGTTAGCCAAAAGATCAATCGTAATATTTTTAGAACTCAAAAGATATCTCTCGTTTGAACGAATCCGTTCTTCCCTTCTTAAATGAGAATCAATTCTCGCCTTTAACTCCTTTAAGCTGAACGGTTTGGTGATGTAATCATCCCCACCGATCGCCAGAGCTTGAACCTTATCTTCCTCCAGCGTTTTAGCACTAACAAATACAATAGGGTAATCAACCCGATCACGAATGATTGTACACAGCTCCATTCCGTCAATTCCTTCCATCATGATATCCAACACAATCAAATCAAAATCGTCGTTTATCATCTTCAACGCTTCTACGCCGCTGTGGACCGTTTCTACCTGATAATGATGAAGCTCCAAATATTGTTTAATGGTGCAGCAAATATCTTCATCATCATCAACGACCAAAATTTTCTTGTTATTCATCTTTTGATCCCCCATACAGTTGAATCGCATTTTAACCTATTCCATCCCCATATCATGGGGTAATCTCATAACACCGTTGCATTGTTCATAGGTGCAATGTGAAGCTTTACTCTTTGTTGCTTTTTACTAAAAAATGCGCACGTCTTGAGTGACGCCCGGGTGAAAGACACCTCTTGTCTATGAACCTTTTCCAACATATTTGATCGATGACCGGTCGATCGAACAACACCCTTTTTAGGGAGTTGTTCGACCGATCGGTACGCCAAGGTATGATGGAGCCCCCTCTGCGGCTTGCCTCTAACCATCGATCAGTCGGCTTTTCCATTGTATATAAACAACATTTAAACTTCAGATAATAAAAATGCACAATCCCAAGGCGTTTTTTTCGAGTTTTGTATAGCTAATATCGTCAATAAAATTCCCGCTGTTCCATCGATTAGTCCCACATAATCATAATATTTCGTGCTTCCTTCGCTCTCCTCAATATTTTTAAAGCCAAAAGGGAATTCCTCATTATAAAATTTTATTATATCATCGACTAATTTGCAGGCGGCTTCCTTAAAATCGCTGATATTCGTTTCTTCATAAAATCTGTTGCATATATACGCAACTCCCGATAAACCATGACAGAAGGAAGGAGAAAAAATGTTGTAAAGCCGTTTGCTTGCCAGTTTCATTCCGCTGACAGCACAATCAATGTATGATTGATTATTTAGAGTTTTACCTGCTATAAGTAACGAATAAGCAACACCAGGCGTGCCATAACACCAGGCATCCCTTGTATCTTTGTTTAGGACAGAGCCATTTTTGTATTCCTCATTACACACATGACAGTCATTCTGCCGTAATATGGGTCATACCCGTAATCACCCCTTCATTCATCGAATATACTTCATGGCATAATGACTGAATGTCCACCTTGTTGTGAGACGTCAACAAAATGGTGCAGCCTCTTTTGTTTTCCTCCCGAATAATTTGGTACACTTGGTCCACCGATTTTTCATCCAAAGCATTCATCGGTTCATCGAGCAACATCAGCTGCGGTTTCTCCATGATGCATTGTGCGATGGCCAGTCTTTGTCTCATTCCAAGAGAGTACGCTTTCACCGGCCTTTTATCATGCGGATTCAACCCCACTCGCTCGATCGCCTCTTTTACCTCACGTTCGCCGATTTTGTTCTGAATCATGGCTAAAAAATGCAAATTATCGAATCCTGAGTATTGTTCAAGGAAACCTGGTTTTTCCAACAAAACAGAAATATCGCTCGGAAATGATACATCTTGGTGCAACGTCTGGCCAAATACCGCCACCGTGCCGCTGGACGGCTTCACAAGTCCGCTGATGACTCGGAATAACATCGTTTTTCCCGACCCGTTCGGTCCGACAAATCCATAAATCTTTCCTCTTTCCAACTCTAAGTTGATATTGCGCAAAACTTCCCTTGCTTTTATCGTTTTGGAAACATTGGATAAGACGATCGCCTTCATAATTGAAAACCTCCTACATATAATCCGCGTTCTTCACTCTCTTGATCGTCCAATACCCGAACGCAACGATCGACAAGAGCTCCACCATCAACGCCGACCAGAACATCGAGCTGCTCCGCACGAGATCCGCCATGCTGTAGTACAAAGGAATAAAAGGCGTTGGCATCTTGACACCCACAAAAAACAAAGCGAGAATGACAACATTCGCCAAGTGATGGGTTGCATACACGTTCAACAACATCCACACGCTGGCGTGCCAATACAAATTCACGGCGATGCCCACGAACATGAGCACGAGCGAACGGTCAAACGAAAACGCCATATGCGACACAAAGAGACCGAAGCCGCCAGCGATCAAAAACACCGACAAGACATACACCAATGTAAATAGAACACCTGCCAGCAGCCTAGCCATCGTGTACGACGTCGTATCCCTCAACAAAATGAACAGTTTATGTTCAAAATATTTATCCCGCTTTTTCCAAACGATTTGGAGCAACACCACATAGCCGAAGCAAATCATCAGCCAATACATCCAATTCGAGATCGTCACCGCTCCGAATAAGCGGGAGAACAACTCCGATAGGCATTGGGAAGAAAACGCCTCTGACCAGCTGGACATCAAAGTGCCCAACAGTGGGAACAGGAGGCAGGTGATGACAATTCTTTTGACATCCATTTTGATCAGGGTAAACTCCAAATGCATCGGTTTCATAAAAGATCATCCTGAACATAGTAGTTTTTTTGGCTTGACGAAAGGCAAATGGTATAGACCAGCACCAGCATCATCGCAATGAGAACTAAGATTGTCCAAACGGGAGCCGTCTGTTCACTTATGTAAAACAAATAAGGGAGCATGTGCACAGTGAACATATCCAATACAGCCAGTATGATGACGGCAGCGAAGGCGAAAAAGCGGTTCCCCCCAAAATCAATGAATGCGACAAACAACAATCCGTATATCGCGGTGACGAAAAAGTACATGACAAGAAAATAGAGAAACGAGCTTTTATCCCCACTATGCGGCACGTACAAAAAAGCCGCATGGGCGTTTGGCATATTAGGATAGATGACGTATTTCACAAACATTGTACATAATCCGCCTACTGCGGCAACCCAAAGAGACACGCCCCCCGCCAGAACGACGACCAGCAACGCTTTATGAAGACCGATTTGCCTCCGCGTGCGGTATCTTCTTAGCACCACCCACGCATTGGTTTGAAGCGCGGAACCTAAAAGAAACAAAAAAGCAGGGAGATGAAAAAATTCATACCGATAAAGCAAGATAAAATCTTTGAGGCTGTGCCACTTCCCCACCACCACCATTCCTAGCGGCAAGATGCCCGCCACCATCAACAAAGCCATGACGCCCAAAATCATTTTGATGACGGTTCGATGCAACAGCAAATCTTGCCAAACAAAAAAAACGTTCTGTCTAGAGAACATCTTCACTTTTCTTCACTCCATATGAAAATACCGCTACCGCAATCAACAATTGGAGGACAAACACGATGACGATTTTCCAATAGGACAATCCTTCCACTGGTTGTGAAGGGATTAAGAAATTAAACGGATCCCAAGCCAATTGGTTGGTGATAGTCAGCGCCGCCCAACAAACCATATAAATGATTTGTGGCATCAAAGTAATCAAATACCGATTTTTCAACAACAAGGAAAATCCTAACCCAAGGCAGACGTAGCCGCTGGCAAACAATCCGCCAATGATATAATACGCGAGAACATACCAATAAGGGGAGATCTCCAATAAAGGAGAAAAAAGGCTTTTCTTTTCCCCTTCAAACGAATTGTCCGGCAACGGCAACGTGCCATTGACCAATTGCCGATATGCCTGGGAAAAGCTCGAATAATCCCAATGGTTGGTCAAAAGGTTGACGAGCACGACGCCAAAAAGAAGAGGAAGGAGAAACAAGAAAAACGCGCTGATATAAGAAAACAAAAATTTCCCCCAGTAATAAGCGCTTCTTCCCATCCGTGTCAATTGATAATGAACATTTCCGCTCTTTCGCTCACGATCAATCGAATCCACCAATGGAATCGACAACAATAATGGAAAAAGGAAGTAATATAGAGATGAAAATACGTTAAAGCGGAAGCCTCCTAGACCAACCCATTCAAGGTGAGGCGATGCCAAGGCGAAAACATTTGGATTGTCGTGGTAAATTCGTTCAAGCAACTGCACATTTTCACGATAATCTTTCACCCCCAACACGACGGCGCCGATGACAAGCAGCAACAGGCAGGCTGCGCTGATGTAAAAGTTCCTATTTTTCAAAAGTTTGATCAATTCTATATACATACTATCATCTCCTAATTCTTCTGTTAAGGACGGTCTTCTTTGTGATATTGAAGAAGACCGCCCCGACCAAGAAAACCTCTTTCTTGTCCAAGTTGACTGAACATACCTATAAATCGATCAATTGTCGGGATAAAATTTGCCTGCGATGTCAACTGTAACGTAAGTGAAGGATGCATTTTCCGCCATTAATGAAACTTTTTTGCCAACAGCACTTTGGTCGACAGTGAAATAACGCGTGTCATTATCGGTTACATTCAGCGCGGTTGGCGACACTTTCGTGGAACCTTGCTGAATCCACATGTTTGCTTTATAATCGGCGCCCACAACCGAATTTTCCACTTTACTTTTACTGTTTGTCGCTTTATTGGCGCTTGCTAATTCCGTATCGCCTTGAAAACGAGGGAGAACCCCAGCATACGTAACATAAGATGCGGCGCTGACTCCCCCTACCACAATGAATGAGATAAAAGCAAGCAAAGTAGTAACCATTTTAAGTTTTTCCTTCATGATTCGATCCCCTCTCCCCTAATAAATTTTGAAAACGCAGGATCGTCCTCCCTCTAGAAATGTTGATTTATCAAGGCTTTTCGGCCTCTCAGGGGTGTCCAAAAAATATTTTTCGACAAAATCCCTTACATCCTTTTTCAGTTTTGTGGATATCTTACAGACCTAGGGTGCGCTTCGCGGCCACGGCTGGACATATTTTCCTGCCGTGGGAGGAAGCGTATTCGATGCACCCTTTGGATCTCCGCGTCGCTGATGAGGACGAACCCTCCCATGTCTCCGGGCGTCTTCGCGCCAACATTCCCTCGTTCGGTCTCGTCATCAGGCGGAGGCCGGCCAAGCTCCTTTGGGGACTCAAGGTCGAATGGATAAAATCACGCCAGCTTCTCCGGTGTCATCCTGTTGTCCAACGATTCTTCCGTTCGCAGGGGGAGGCCTTAGGCCGCCCGTTGCACCTGGGACAAGACGTCCTGTTTCATTCGCTCCGCGTCAAAGGCTTGTTTCTTCGTACAAATCGCAAACAGCACATTCAACAGCTTCCGGCACAAGGCGACGATGGATTGCTTTCCGGTCAGCGGGTTGACGGATCGGGTCGTGTAATATTCATGCAGCTCGCGAAACGCCTCGTTGTGCCGGATCAGCGGAATCATCGCCCGAAACAGCACCGAGCGCAGCCGTTTCCGTCCCCGTTTGGAGATGTGCTTTTGCCCTTTGCGCTGGCCGGAGGAGTTCTCCTTGAGCGTCAGGCCCGCCAACTTCACCAATTGGCGCGGGTCCCGATAATGGGCGAAGCTGCCGATCTCCGCCAGAAGATCGATGATCATGGCGTCTCCCAACCCGTCGACCGTTTTCAACCATTGGTACTCCATCGTCGTTTGAACCAATGCCTTCAACTCGGCGTCCAGTGCAGCGATCTCCGCCTCCAATTGGCGGTATCGGCGGACGAGCGCGGCGATCTCAAACCGGGCCATCGCTGTCCCTTCCGTCACCCCAATCGAGTCCTTCGCGGTGTTGATCAACGCCTGAATTTTGGCCTTCTGCGGGCATTTCATCCCTTCGCTTTGCCGGTACACCTCAAGAAGCTCCTCCACCGTCCGGCCGGCCATATCAGCCGGAAGCGGCGTCCACTCCAACACCGAAAGCGCCGTTTTCCCCAAGTCACGAAACACGGTCCAAAACTCTGGAAAATACCGATCCGTCCAGCGGACGATCGCGTTTTTCACCGCCGTCTGTTCCTTGCGGAGCTTCTCTTTGAGCGTGCTCCCCACGCGCAAATCGGCTTCAATCTCGTGCAGCAGCCGGGGGACGAGGAATCGTCCGTCTTTCGCCAGTCTGGCAATGACCAGGGCGTCTTTGGCGTCGTGTTTCGTCGGCAGGTTGTCATCGAGTTCTTTCGACCGGCACACATGCGCCGGGTTGACCATGACCAACGGGATCCCGTGCTCCTCGAGGAAGTAGGCCAGGTTCAACCAGTAGTGCCCGGTCGGCTCCACCGCGACGATCACCTCTGACTTCCCAAACGCTTGCATCGCCTCCTGAATCGCTTTATACAGCTGCTGAAACCCCTCTTTCGACTGGAAGATCGGGAACGACTTGCGAAGCACGCGCCCCCGGTCATCCACGAAGCAGGCGTAGTGGGTTCGTTTCGCGATATCGATGCCCACGACAAGCGTTTGTTCCGTAACTTGATCAATTTTATAGTTTTGTGTACAATTCATCTGAAGTCCTCCTTGGTATGGTGAGAGATGTGGTTGACACCCCTGCATCATACCAAGAGGGCTTTTTTTGATCAAGTCCCCGGAAAAGCTCCTAACGGGAATGCTCCTTTCCATATGTTGATATCTATCATTAACTACTTGATGAAAGATGTATAAAGACATCATAGATTCCATCTTTTTTCACCAAGCAGTTAATGAGCAAGCTGAAAAACTCCTTTTTCACATTTAGAATAGATTGAAATTCTAAGGTTTTTCTAATGTGCCGGTATATATTTGGTTCATCACCAAAAGATGTACTTGCACCTGTCATGAAAGTATGTTAGCTGTTTCTAGCCGAACCCGCAGTGCAAAACGCTGGATATTTCGGTATCCGTATCCCCGACGTTTCATCAGCTTGATCTTGTTATTCGTTCCCTCCATCTTCCCATTCGAATAAGGAGACAATATGCATGAAATGATTTCATCTGTTCGTTTGACAAGTGCTTTTGCGATGGCACGAACAGCGGAACAAGGACAAAACAAGTATCGATGAATCCAAGCGTTCTGCCACTTCTGCACCGTTTGGCGTTCCTCCTCGGTGAGTTTCTCGGGGCACTGGGTCAAGAAGCGGCAAACATACCGAACATGCCCATGTTTCTTGCCCTCTTTTCCTAAGGATTTGCGGCATCGATCCAACGCTTCTGTAAACAACTGAATCACATGAAAATCATCGACCACATGCTTCGCTTCCGGACACATCCCTTGAATGGCTTTTTTCATCGCTGGAGCCAAATCGCTCACGACATACTGAACAGAATCAGACACATGAGCCAACGCACGTCCAATGGCTTCCTCGTTCTTTCCTGCTTCAATGGCATACACTTCTCCCGTTTCGGCATCCATGACCGCCACTCCGTAGTCATGTCCTTTTCGAAACGCAAACTCATCGACACAAACTGCCTTTGGTTGGATGTCATTCGATAGGAAGGAAGGGGCATGGGTATAAAACCAACGTTCAACGGTCGTGTAAGGAAGCTGGAGCATTCGAGCCACCGCCTGAATGGAGGTTCCGATGCAACATTGCGCTGCCCATTGCTGAAACGCATCCGTCGCTACACTTCGAGGGGAAATTCCGGGATAAGAAGTGCTGAATGTCATGCCACACGTGCCACAACGTCTACGCTCCACAGGGAGTTCCACCCAAAAGATGCCGATCCGTTGAGCATACCCATGCATCCATTGCTTCTTTTTGCCTGTCATTTTGATCGTACGCTTCAAGCAGACAGGACATAACGGGCATTGTTCGGTGGGAGAAAGTTCGAAAATCCAACGTTCTTCTTCTTTTCGCACCTTTTGAATCAAAACATCTGGTAAATCGATGAGTTCTTTGATAAACTGAGCGTACATGCGAATTTTCCTCCAATGGGTTGGCTTGGTCACCTTTACCATACAGGAAAATTCGCATTTTTTGTACCCTCTATTTTCTCTATGCATACCTATCTTAAAATCTCAAGTACAACTTGTGGTGAAGAGCCAAAAATTTCGAACAGAAGATTTTATCCATGCTTATACAAAATCATTGACCCGTGATGCTAGTGGAACGCTGCGTTCAACTAGCATCACTATATGCAACTTAAATGCTATCATACGCGTAAGAAAGATCTCGGGCCAAGGCGATGCGGTTTCTATCAAGGAAGCGGGGGTGATGCCCGCTGCCCGTCGTGTATTCGCTGGCCTCCGCACGATCGTTGCCAGCCAGCTCTCAGGATGCTGCTTTGCGTGCCGGAATTGCGCAAAAGTGAAAGCCGTGAACAATGGGAAGGAGAAGAACGGTTTGCTCCGCAAATCAAAAAAGAGCGCCCTGTTTTTTCGCTTAGGACACTCTTTATATTTTCTAAATGTTTCCTATATCCGCTTCGCTACTTCTACTTCACCCCCACCGTCTGGCTTTGGCGAATGGCTTGGCGCAAGTCGTCCAAAATATCGTCGATCGCTTCGGTGCCGACAGACAGACGCACAAGGCCTGGGGTGACGCCGGCGGACAGCTGTTCTTCCGGGGTCAGCTGCTCATGCGTCGTGCTGGCTGGGTGGATGATGAGCGATTTCGAATCGCCGATGTTGGCCAAATGCGAGAACAGCTTCACCGAGTCGATCAATTTTTTCCCGGCTTCGACGCCGCCTTTGATTTCAAACGTGACGATCGCGCCCTGCCCATTCGGCAAATACTTTTTCGCCAGTTCATGCGACGGATGGCTCGGAAGCCCTGGGTAGTTGACCGATTCGACGGCTTCTTCCTCTTCTAAAAACTTAGCAACAGCGAGCGCATTTTCGCTATGACGCTGCATCCGCAAGTGAAGCGTCTCTAATCCTTGCAAAAGCAAAAACGCATTAAACGGCGACAGTGCCGCTCCTAAGTCGCGCAAGAGCTGAATGCGTGCTTTCGTGATGTACGCCGCTTCGCCGACGGCGTCCACATACACCAACCCGTGGTAGCTTGGGTCTGGCTCGGTGAACTCCGGAAACTTGCCGCTCCCTTTCCAGTCGAACTTGCCGCTGTCCACAATCACACCGCCGATCGAATTGCCGTGCCCGCCGATGAACTTCGTCGCTGAGTGGACGACGATATCGGCGCCGAATTCAATCGGCCGCAATAAGTATGGACTGGCCACCGTGTTGTCGACGATGAGCGGAATGGCATGGCGATGGGCGATGTCGGCCACCGCTTCGATGTCGAGCACATCGTTTTTCGGGTTGCCGATCGTTTCCGCAAACAACGCTTTCGTTTTGTCGGTGATCGCCCGCTCAAAGTTTTCCGGATCGGACGGATCGACAAACTTCACCGTAATGCCGAACTTGCGCAGCGTATGGGCGAACAAGTTGTACGTTCCGCCGTAAATGGACGACGACGAGACGATTTCATCGCCCGCCGAGGCGATGTTGATGATCGAATAAAACACCGCCGCCTGCCCCGATGACAGCGCAAGCGCTCCAATGCCGCCTTCAAGCGCCGCGATCCGTTTTTCCAAGACATCGTTTGTCGGGTTCATAATGCGCGTGTAAATAAACCCTTCCTCTTTCAAGCCAAACAAATTGGCCGCATGCTCGCTGTCGCGGAATACATACGAGCTTGTTTGGTAAATCGGCACCGCCCGCGCGCCCGTTTCCGCATCCGGTTTTTGCCCGGCGTGGATGGCGAGCGTCTCCGGGCGGAAAGTTTGTTCATTGCTCATCGTTTCCTCTCCCCTCTTTGACCCTTCGAGATTTCATATCCTACTAAATCAATTGGTTTTTTCTTATAAAAAATCTATCATTCGATCACAACGTTTGTCAATTGTATTTTTTTAATAGTGCAAAAATTTTTATTGAAAACAGAGCCTGCCGGTGGGCAGGCCTCCTATTGTTTCATTATCGTTTTCCAATTTCCTCTACTAACAGCTTATTGACAAGCGGCGGATTCGCTTGTCCTTTCGTCGCTTTCATCACTTGGCCGACAAGGAAGCCGAGCGCGCGGTCTTTGCCGTTTTTATAGTCTTCGACCGACTGCGGGTTGGCGTCGAGCACTTCGAGCACAATTTTGCGCAACGCTCCTTCGTCGGAAATTTGCACGAGCCCTTTTTCTTTGACGATTTTCTCTGGGTCGCCGCCGTGTTCGACGAGTTCTTTGAACACTTTTTTCGCGATTTTCGACGAAATCGTGCCGTTTTGGATGAGTTTGATCATCCCAGCCAAACTTTCCGGCGTCAACGCGATGTCATGGAGCTCTTTTTGCTCGGCGTTTAAGTACCCGGATACTTCGACCATGAGCCAGTTCGACGCCAGTTTCGGATCGGCGCCGTTTGCGACCGTTGCTTCGAAGAAATCCGCCATTTCTTTGGTCAGCGTCAGCACTTTGGCGTCGTATTCCGGCAAGCCCCACTCCTCGATATACCGCTTCCGGCGGGCGTCAGGCAGCTCCGGAATCGAGGCGCGGACACGCTCTTTCCATTCGTCGTCAATATAGAGCATGACCAAGTCCGGCTCCGGGAAGTAGCGGTAGTCTTCCGATCCTTCTTTGACGCGCATGAGGACGGTCGTTTTCGTCGCTTCGTCAAAGCGCCGCGTTTCTTGGCGGATGACGCCGCCTGAAAGCAAAATTTTCTCCTGCCGCTTCGCTTCGTATTCCAACCCCATGCGGACGAAGTTGAACGAGTTGAGGTTTTTCAATTCCGTTTTTGTGCCGAACTTGTCCGAACCGAGCGGGCGAAGCGAAATATTGGCGTCGCAGCGAAGCGACCCTTCTTCCATTTTGCAGTCGGAAACGCCGGTATATTGGATGATCGCTTTTAATTTTTCCAAGTAGGCGTACGCTTCTTCCGGCGAGCGGATGTCTGGCTCGGAGACGATCTCAATGAGCGGCGTCCCTTGACGGTTAAAATCCACGAGCGAATAGCCGTCGCCCGTATGCGTCAGCTTGCCGGCGTCTTCTTCGAGATGGATGCGGGTGATGCCGATTTTTTTCTTTTTTCCGTTTACTTCAATTTCAATCCAGCCATTTCGGCCAAGCGGCTGATCGTATTGCGAAATTTGGTACGCTTTCGGGTTGTCCGGATAAAAGTAGTTTTTGCGGTCGAATTTCGTCTCGGTCGCGATTTCGCAGTTTAACGCCATCGCCGCTTTCATCGCAAACTCGACCGCCTGTCGGTTCAACACCGGCAGCACGCCTGGATACCCTAAGTCAATGACGTTCGTTTGCGTGTTCGGGGGCGCGCCGAACGCGTTCGGGCTGCTGGAGAAAATTTTCGATTTCGTTTTCAGCTCGACGTGCACCTCAAGTCCGATGACCGTTTCAAAGTTCATCACCTAACCTCCCTTACAACACCGGTTTTTGCTTATGGTAGTCGGTCGCTTGTTCAAAAGCGTGGGCGACGCGGTAGACGGTGCTTTCATCAAAGTGCTTGCCGATAATTTGCAAGCCGACCGGCAAGCCATCAACAAAGCCGCACGGCACAGAAATCGCCGGTACACCCGCAAGGTTGACTGGAATCGTTAAAATGTCGTTCATGTACATCGTCAGCGGATCACTCGTTTTCTCGCCGATTTTAAACGCCGGCGTCGGCGTTGTCGGGCCGATGATGACGTCATATCGTTCAAATACGTTTTCGAAGTCGCGCTTGATCAACGTCCGAACTTTTTGCGCTTTTTTGTAATACGCATCGTAATAGCCCGAGCTTAACGCGAACGTCCCGAGCATAATGCGGCGCTTGACCTCCGCCCCAAACCCTTCGCTTCGCGTCAGTTTATACATATCGATCAAGTTTTTCGCGTTGTCCGTCCGATAGCCGTAGCGGACGCCGTCAAAGCGAGCCAAGTTCGCTGATGCCTCGGACGAAGCGAGCAAATAGTACGTCGCCAAGGCGTATTTTGAATGCGGCAGCGACACTTCTTCCCACGCCGCGCCAAGCTTCTCAAGCACGGCAAGCGCCGCAAGCACTGACTGGCGCACGCCTTCATCGACGCCTTCACCTAAATATTCTTTCGGCACAGCGATTTTCAACCCTTTGATATCGCCCGTTAACGCCTCCACATAGTTCGGCACTGGAATGTTCGCTGAAGTCGAATCCATCGGGTCGACGCCCGCGATCGCTTGCAATACATACGCGTTGTCTTCGACCGTGCGCGTAATCGGGCCGATTTGGTCAAGCGACGAGGCAAACGCGACGAGGCCAAAGCGCGAGACGCGTCCGTACGTCGGCTTCAAGCCAACAACCCCGCAAAACGCTGCCGGCTGGCGGATCGAACCGCCCGTATCAGAACCTAAAGCAAACGGCACTTCGCCGGCCGCCACCGCCGCCGCCGAACCGCCGCTCGAGCCGCCCGGAACGCGCTCTAAGTCCCACGGGTTGCGCGTCAGCTGAAACCCGGAGTTTTCCGTCGACGAGCCCATGGCGAACTCGTCCATGTTCAACTTCCCGATCGTGATCGTCCCTGCGGCATTCAACCGCTCCATGACAGTGGCGTCGTAAATCGGGTCAAAGTTGTACAAAATTTTGCTGGCGCATGTCGTACGCAGCCCTTTTGTGACGATGTTGTCTTTAATGCCGATCGGCAAGCCGAACAGCGGGTTCGTTTCTTCGCCTTTGGCGAGCTGGTTATCCAACTCTTTCGCTTTCGCCCGCGCCTGTTCTTCATTTAATGTTAAAAACGCTTGCACTTTCTCTTCCACTTCATCGATGCGGCGGTACGATTCGTCGACTAAATCGGAAATCGACACTTCTTTTTTCTTCAGCAACGTATGTAATTCTGACACGGAATGGTCAAAAAGCGACATAAATCCCCCTCCTTACTCTAAAATGGCCGGCACACGGAACTGGCCGTCTTGCTGATCTGGCGCGTTTTTCAACACTTCTTCGCGCGGCAGCCCCGGTTCTGGAATATCCTCGCGCATCACGTTTCTCATATCAAGCACGTGCGAAGTCGGCGGAACGTTCTCCGTATCCAATTCATTCAGCTGCTCAGCAAACGTAATAATCGCATCGAGCTGTTTCGTAAACATCTCGGCCTCTTCATCCGTAATCGCCAACCGCGCCAAATCGGCGACATGTTTCACTTGGTCAATGGAAATTCGCGACATAGTTTCACCTCCAACGAGTTCGACCTATCACAATACCATGATGATACCAAACTTTTATCCAATGAAGCAACCGTTGCCACGTGTTCTGGGCGAGAATCAATCTATATATTCACGATGCAAATGAATACAACGTTCCATAACATCTCCCAATAGCGAAGGCAGGCGTGAAACCGGGGGGATTTGATGTTTGATGTAGGAATATTTCGTTTTCCTGAACAGCGCACGATGGGATGGCACACGCATGAGTAAACGGTTGATGGGAGGAAAAGGACGAGCTCCTATTTTAGACACAGGAAGGAATCGCTCGTGACGCCTTTTTTTATTCAAAGAAATACGATAAAATGAAAGCACAAGGAGGGAAATTGCATGTCGCTGCCAAATCAAAATCATCCATGGACATATGCAGATTACGTAATCTTCATCGCATTGCCAAAAGTATTCGCTTCCATGGGAGAACCCTCCTGACAAAAATCGGGAGGATTTTTTTGCACCGATATGGAATAAATCCTTGACAAACAAGGAATGTGAAGGAGTTTGTCCGCCATGGATGTTCAAATTTTCTTGATTGACAATCCCGAACATATGTACTATAATGGCTGTAACGGACGAAAAAGGGGGAATCATGACGATGAGTGACGCTTTGCTCGCCCAAGTGCTCGACCGCTTGAACGCGATGGACGGCACGCTCCGCCTGCTTGTCGAAGGGCAAGAGCGGCTCGAGCGTGAACAAATCGCCATTCGCCAGGAACAAGAAGAAATCCGAAAAGAACAACAAGAAATTCGGAGAGAACAACAAGAAATCCGAAAAGAACAACAAGAGATTCGAAAAGAGCAGCAGGAAATCCGCCTGGAACAACAGCGTCTGCGTCAAGAACAAGATTCGCTTCGCGCTGGGCAAACGGAATTGAACGGCATCGTAGCTGCTCTCCTCCACCGCCAAGACGAAACAGACGCCAAACTGGAAGCTCTCGCCGCCGACGTCCACCAGCTTCACCAGGAATTTGCCTCATTGAAACAAACGGTGGACCGCCTCGAACAAAAAATAGACTCCCGTTACGAACAATTGACTGCCCAAATCGAAGACATCAAGCTGGACTTGAATTTTATCGCCCACCGCACCGTCGACAACGAACGAATCATTTACAAGCTGAAAGAAATGTTGTTCCGCTGATCGATTCCATCTAGGAGGAGGTCGCCGCCATGAATGTCGCGTTTGACCATCTCGTCCACTTAACCGAACGACCGGAGCAAGCGAAAACGGCGTTTGAACAATGGGGGTTTACAGCCATCCACGGCGGCCGCCATCCGTCATGGGGAACGTACAACGCCTTATGTTACTTTGAGCATTTGCGCTACATTGAATGGATCGGCATTGCTGATAGACAGACGGCGAGAACGTGCGGAAATCCGCTCATCGCCCAGCTTGTCGCCGACCGCCAAGAAGGAAACGGCTTCTCCCAATTTGCCTTCCGCACGAACAACATCGAAGCGGTGGCGGCACATCTCAAACGAAACGGGTTTACCCCAATCGGTCCGCTCCCCGGCAGCCGCGAGCGCGATGACGGCAAGCGGCTGACATGGTCGATGCTGTTTATCGAAGACGACACAGACGGTGCATTTCGCTATCCGTTTTTCATCCAATGGGGCGACGGCGATGACGTGCGGATGAACGAGCTGGCGCCGCTCATGAGACACCCGATTGGCTCTGTTTCGCTGTCGTCAATTAGCATCTACACCCTCGGTCTCCAGCGGGCAGTCAACGGCTACCGCCGGCTGTTTGACTTGCCCAAACCCGATGTCGGGCGCGATGAGGCGGGAGCGTATGCGAAGCTCGCTGTCGGCGGCATTGCGATTCGGTTCTATGAGGCTGACCGACGTCATCCATCAACGCGCCCGTTTTCGTGCCGGATTGTGGGGGTGCAGGAACAGCGCTCCATCGAAATCGATGGCGCGACGTATATCGTTTCCAGGCCGTGACGGGCATTCCTATTCTCACATACTCCCCTTTGCCGCGGAATAAGATGGAATAACCGCACCTTCATCCTCGCGCGGTGAAAACGGCAAAGGGGGAGTCCAACCGTGTCCCACCCGTATGTTTCTCCAAAACTCTCAATGGAAACGATGATCTCGATTATTCGCCACGGCTTAAAGAAAACGACGGCGCCTCAACATATCGTCATCATCGGCGCCGGAATGGCCGGACTTGTCGCAGCGTCATTGCTGAAGCAGGCGGGTCATCGCGTCACCATCTTAGAAGCATCCGAGCGGGTCGGCGGCCGCATCTACACGCTCCGCTCCCACTTTCGCGACGACCAGTATCTCGAAGCCGGCGCGATGCGCATTCCTCACACCCATGCTTTGACGCTGGAATACATCCAAAAATTCAACTTGCCGCTTCACCCGTCCACGGTCAAGAGTGGCGGCGACGGCAAAATGTGTTCATCTGTCCATACAGCGTCGGAACGTCTTCGGCGCTGACAATCAGCTCAAGGTCTTCCGGCGCGGCGAATCCGCTGTCAACTGTATGCCGAAGCAAATGAAGAAGAGGATCGAAAAACCCTTCCACGTTAAGCAGGCCAATCGGTTTTTGGTGGAGGCCGACGCGCGACCACGAGAGCACTTCAAACAGCTCCTCGTACGTTCCATAACCCCCTGGCATGGCGATAAATCCGTCGGCCGCCTCGTACATTTTCGCTTTGCGGGTGTGCATTGTATCGACGACCAACAGTTCGCTCAACCGATTATGCGCCACTTCCCGGTCCTTCAAAAATTGCGGAATGATCCCAACCACGCGCCCTTGATGACGGAGCGCCGCCTCAGCAACCTCTCCCATCAAGCCCCGTGTCCCTCCGCCGTAAATGAGCGTAATGCCGCTTCGGGCTAAAAACGTTCCGAGCGCTTTCGCCGCTTCCTTGTATTTTACGCTTTGTCCATAACTTGATCCGCAAAACACACAGATGGCTTTCATGATCGCGACACACCTTTACTCGCATCTAGGTCTTCATTATTTTATCTTAATTAGGCGAGAAGACTCCCACTTCAACAAAGCGAAGCGGAGTAAGTGGGAGATGAATCGCCTTAACTATATTTTGCTGAAAATAGGATAGATTCAGTAAAATATAGTATAATATAGTTAGATGGGAGGTGAAAAAATGTATTTTTGTATCAAACAACAGCTAAATGGTTTGACCAAAGAAGAATACTTGACTCTTCGAGAACTGTGCCATATTGCCAAGAACATGTACAACGTCGGATTGTACAATGTCAGACAATACTATTTTGAACACAAGGAATTTCTTAATTATGAGAAAAACTATCATCTTGCAAAAACTAACGAAAACTATAAGCTGTTAAACAGCAACATGGCACAGCAAATTTTAAAAAAGGTCAATGAAGCCTTTAAATCTTTCTTTGGTTTGATCAGTCTTGCCAAACAAGGAAAATATGACCACAAGGCTATCAGTATTCCAAAATATCTTAAAAAAGATGGCTTTCATTCACTGATCATTGGCCAGATTCGTATAGACGGCAACAAATTCACGATACCGTATTCTCGCCTATTTAAAAAGACTCACAAGCCTATCACGATAACGATTCCGCCTGTGTTACTGGACAAAAAGATTAAGCAGATTGAAATCATTCCTAAAGGGATGGTGAAAAACGACCCATTTTCCGAATCCATTCTTTCGGACTGGCAAAGAGGGGCGATCGCACAAGGTTTCTCAAGTTGAGAAGAGGACGACTTTTGCGGTTTTTTTCACTAAATCACTGGCCTTCTAAGCATCATGCCAGGTTCTTTGAGATTCAGTACAAATATGAAATGCCTGAAGATCAAAGAGAATTAAATGACCAAAAAGCACTGGCAATTGATTTAGGATTAAACAATGTTGCCACTTGTGTCACATCAGACGGCAGATCATTCATCATTGATGGGCGGAGATTAAAAAGTATAAATCAATGGTTTAACAAAGAAAATGCCAGACTTCAAAGCATGAAAGATAAGCAAAAAATCAAAGGCACCACTCGTAAACAGGATGTCAATGGCGCATTAAACATCTTAAAGAAAAGTAAAGCTGTAGACCTGAGTGTCTTATGCTCTAGCGGCGAAGTGGACACGCCTCAAAGAATAAGGATTGCTTGAAGCAGTCAAACTTCTTTGGAAGCCCCCACTTCAAATTTTCGCTAGAAAATTAAGTGGGGGTAGTTCACCAGTCTGTCCCCCATCCGGCAAATCACACCGACAGGGGCTGCCACCGAATCCGTTTACACCAGCCTTTTCGAACCGCAACGTCGCAAAAAACACATCCCCTCTGGCTCGTCCAGAGAGGATGCGGCACGTTGTCATTGATAAATATGCACAAACGGCTCGTCTGCTTTCGCCTGGCGCACGATGAGGCTTTCCGGCTGGCCGGCCGAGGCGATGTAGACATTAACGGTGATGTAGTCCGGGAATTTTTCCATCACCAAGCCGGTCACGTATTGGGTAAAGCCGATCACTTCCGCTTTGCCGTAAAACGGCATCGTAATGTTGATCGTTAACTTCTGAAGCTGGTCGTTGACGTACAACCCTCTGCCGACGATGCCCGTGTAGTTCGGGAAAAAGTCTTCAACATCTGATTTAAAATTGTTGAATTTGAGCCAGTCATCACGATGGTTCTCTTCCGCCTCATCGGACGGGAATAAATAATATTCCTCGTTTACCGCCTCCCAATCATCGATGGTGCTGCTTCCTTCATCGACATGGGCGACGGCGAAAAAGTGGCCTGGAACAACAGATGAACGGGGCGCTTGTTTGTACAGGGCGATCGTAATCGGCACGTTCCCAAGCCCTTTCATGCTCCGCAGCCGCTTCAGCACCTCGGCGGCGATCCGCTTTCCTTCCCGTTCGATGACATCGTCTTTGATTTTGACCTCCCGCGGATAGCCTTGCTCGGTCGAATAATAGTGGACGGAGTTTAACGCCAGGCCGATAGCGATGCCGCCGAGCTTCACTTTGTCGTTGTCGATCTTCACCAAATAATCATGTTCCAAAATGCTTGCCAAATAAATCGGGCTTTGTTTGTTTTTTTGTTCGTTTGTTCCCGTGTCGCTGATCGGTGGGTTTAAGCCGATGTTGTCTTCCGGCTTCATTTTCTCTTCCTTCAGCTGGCGAGTCGTCTTCTTGCGAGCGAGCCATTTTCCAACCGTCTCGCTGTCTAAATATTGCCCCTCTTGGAACAAGTACTCATCCGACGGAAACTGCTCAGTGGCCAAGCGCATGAGCCCCGTCTCAAATTCGTCGACATCAAGGCGCGTATTTAAATCATTGACGACCTCCCCACGGGCCCCGGACGGTTTGAACGGAAGGATGACGCGGTAATACGAGTCGGCAATGTTGTATTTCGGGATGACGGCTTCTTGCTGTTTGCTGCCTTTGTCTTGCACGACTTCCTCACCTTTGTCAAACTTCGGCGCACACGCAGACAACAAACAAATCGAAGCGAGGCCGACAGCGGCCAACCGCTTTCGGGCCCGATTCGTCCAACGGCAGGCAACCAAACTGTGAAGTGGTGAGATTCGTTTCATCGTTTCCCCCTGCTGATCTCTTGCAAAAATCGTGATTCGTCCCAAATCTCAATGCCAAGCTGCTGGGCTTTCTCCAGCTTCGATCCGGCGTCCTCACCGGCGATGACGATGTCGGTGCTGCGGCTGACGCTGCCGGTGACGCGCCCGCCGAGCCGTTCAATCTCTTCTTTTGCCTCATTGCGCGACATCGACGCGAGTTTGCCGGTCAAGACGACCGTTTTGCCGGCGAAGGCGGAGTCAGCAGGCGCTTCAGCCGCCCGCTTCAGCCCTTTGTATGCCATGTTGACGCCGTAAAGCCGCAGCTCATGGAGCAGCTCGGCCGCTTCTGGCTGGGAAAAGAAGGCGATGATCGAGTCCGCCATTTTCTCGCCAATTTCCGGCACGGCCATCAATTCCTCTTTCGTCGCTTTTTCCAGCCGCTCCATCGTTTCAAAATGCTCAGCCAAAAGTTGGGCGGCTTTCGCTCCGACGTAGCGGATGCCAAGACCGAACAGCAACCGCTCGAGCGAGTTTTGCTTCGATGCCTCAATCGCTGCAAGCAAGTTGGTTGCTGACTTTTCGCCCATCCGTTCCAAACCGATGAGCTGTTCTTTCGTCAGCCGGTACAAATCGGCGACATCGTGGACGAGGCCAGCGTTAAACAGTTGGGTGACGACTTTTTCGCCCAACCCTTCAATGTTCATCGCTGCTCTTGAGGCAAAATGGATGAGCCGTTCGCGCAGCTGGGCCGGGCATTTCGGGTTTAAGCAACGGAGCGCCACTTCTCCATCTAGGCGGACGAGCTCGCTTTCGCATTCCGGACAATGCGTCGGCATCACAAACGGCGTTTCATCCCCGTCGCGCCGGTCGACGACGACGCCGACCACTTCCGGGATGATGTCGCCCGCTTTTTTAATGATGACCGCATCGCCGATGCGAATGTCTTTTTCCCGTATAAAATCTTCATTATGAAGAGTGGCGCGCTGCACGGTCGTGCCGGCGACGCGGACCGGCTCTAAGATCGCTGTCGGAGTGACGACGCCCGTGCGGCCGACGTTCACCTCAATGCCGATGAGCGTCGTCACCACTTCCTCGGCTGGGAATTTGTAGGCGATCGCCCAGCGCGGGCTTTTTGCCGTCGCACCAAGCTCCCGCTGTTGGGCGAACGAGTCGACTTTAATGACGATGCCGTCGATCTCGTACGGCAGCTGCGGCCGTTTTTCGTGCCACTCGTTGACGAAGGCGATCACCTCATCGATGTTGGCGCAGCGCCGCCGCTCGGGATTCACTTTAAACCCAAGCGCCTGTAAGTAGTCGAGCGCCTCGCTGTGCGACTCAATGCCAAGCTCTTCAGCATTGGCCAAACCATAAACGAACAAATCGAGCTGGCGCGACGCCGCCACTTTCGGATCGAGCTGGCGGAGCGAGCCAGCCGCAGCGTTGCGCGGGTTGGCAAACAGCTCCTCGCCTCGGGCTTTTCGCTCCTCATTCAAGCGCAAAAACGACGCTTTCGGCATGAACGCCTCGCCGCGCGCCTCCAGCGACACCGGCTCCTTCAGCCGAAGCGGCAGTGAACGGATCGTTCTCAAATTTTCCGTAATGTCCTCGCCGGTCGTTCCGTCGCCGCGCGTCGCCCCTTGGACGAAATAACCATCTTCATAGCGGACGGAGACAGCGAGACCATCGATTTTCAACTCGCACACGTACGCTGCTTCGCCGACCTCTTGGCGGACGCGGCGGTCAAAATCGCGCAAATCCCCTTCGTCAAACGCGTTCGCGAGACTCATCATGGGAACAACATGCGTCACTTTGCGAAACGCCTCAAGCGGAGGGCCGCCGATGCGCTGGGTCGGCGAGTCGCTCGTTTTCAATTCCGGATACTGTTCCTCGATGGCCATCAACTCTTGCATGAGCCGGTCATACTCGGCGTCCGGGACGGACGGCCGGTCGAGCACATAATATTCGTAGCCATAGCGGTGCAGCAGTTCGCGCAGCTCGGCCGCGCGCCGTTCGGCTTGTTGGCGGTCCATACGTTCACCCGTTCTCCTTTCTATACTTTCTCAATCGGCGCAAATTTAGCGAGCAGACGTTTAATGCCGATCGGGCTCGGGAAGGCGATATCGAGTTCTTGGTCGTCACCTTCGCCACGGACACTGACAACCGTACCGATTCCCCATTTCCGATGGTTCGCCCGGTCTCCGACTTTCCACACCCTGATGGCGCCGCCTGCCTGCAAGCGAGCGGACGCTGAACGGGAAACAGACGGTTTCCCACGCGAGACCGTCTCCAGCAAATGCGCGGGAATCTCATCTAAAAAGCGCGACGGCCGGTTCATTTGGATGTTGCCAAACAGCGTCCGCATTTGCGCGTTCGTCAATACGAGCTCTTCCTCGGCCCGAGTGATGCCGACATACGCCAGCCGCCGCTCTTCTTCCATTTCATCCTCATTCTCCAGTGAACGAAGATGCGGAAAAATGCCTTCTTCCATGCCAATCAAAAACACGACCGGAAACTCAAGCCCTTTGGCGGCGTGCAGCGTCATGAAGACGACGGCATCGCCCTCGGCCGCCTGATCTGTCCCATTCAGCTCGTCCAAATCAGAAATGAGCGCCAAGTCGGTTAAAAAGGCGACGAGCGATTTATCGTCGCTTACATTTTCGAAATGCTTCGTCACCGACAAAAACTCGTCCAAGTTCTCAAGCCGGCTTTGCGCTTCAATCGCCCGTTCCGCCTTGAGCATCTCGCGGTAGCCCGATTGGTCGAGCACTTCCTCCACAAGTTCCGTCACCGGAACGTATTCTTGCAGCTGCGTCCATTGCTCAAGCTGTCCGCGAAACGCGGCGAGCGCCCCGGCCGTCTTCGCGCTGAAGCCGATCATCTCCAGCTCGCCGAGCGCTTCAAACAAGGACAGCTCATGCTCGGCCGCATAGCGGACAAGTTTGTCGATCGTAGAGGCGCCGATGCCACGCTTTGGCACGTTGATGATGCGAAGCAAGCTCAAATCGTCATCGGGGTTGGCGATGACGCGCAAGTAAGCGAGAATGTCTTTAATTTCTTTCCGGTCATAGAACTTTAAGCCGCCGACGATTTGGTACGGAATGTTCGCTTTTAAAAACATTTCCTCGATGACGCGTGACTGGGCGTTCGTCCGATAAAGCACGGCAAAATCGCGGTAGCGGCGCTCCCCGCTCTCAACCGCCTCTTGAATGCGGCGGGCGACAAATTGCGCTTCGTCCACTTCGTTCATCGCTTCATAATAGACGATTGGCTTCCCTTCCGGGTTTTCCGTCCACAACCGCTTTGGTTTTCGATTGACGTTATGCGCAATGACTTCATTTGCCGCCTGCAAAATGCGTTTCGTCGAGCGGTAGTTTTGTTCAAGCAAAATGACTTTCGCGTTCGGGTAGTCGCGCTCAAACGATAAAATATTGCGAATGTCCGCCCCGCGCCACCGGTAAATCGACTGGTCGGCATCGCCGACGGCGCAAATATTTTGAAACCGGTCTGCGAGCTTTTTCACCAGCGTATATTGAGCGCGGTTCGTATCCTGGTACTCATCGATATGGATGTACTGGAACTTATACTGGTAATATTGAAGCACATCCGGCACGCGGTCAAACAAGTGGATCGTCGTCATGATCAAATCGTCGAAATCGAGTGAATGATTGCGGAGAAGGCGCTGTTGATACTCTTGATACACGTCGCCGACGATCTTTTCGTAGTACGTCGATGCCCGCTTTGCGAATTGCTCGGGCGTGAGCAAATCGTTTTTCGCCCCGCTGATCGTCGCTAAAATCGTCCGCGGCTCAAATTTTTTCGGATCGATATTTTTGTCTTTCAAAATCGCTTTGATGACCGAAAGCTGATCCGTCGGGTCAAGGATGGAAAAATTGCGATTGATGCCGATGCGGTCAATGTCGCGGCGCAACATGCGGACGCACATCGAATGGAACGTCGAAATCCACACGTCTTCCGCCGCCCCGCCTAAGAGCGCCTGCACCCGCTCCTTCATTTCACGCGCCGCTTTGTTCGTAAACGTAATGGCTAAAATATTCCACGGCGCCACCTGTTTTTCCGCCATCAAATAGGCGATCCGGTGCGTCAGCACGCGCGTTTTTCCGCTGCCCGCTCCCGCCATGATGAGCAATGGGCCTTCTGTCGTTTTAACGGCTTCTTGCTGTTCTTTGTTTAAATGCGCAAGCAGCTTTTCCGATAAAAAATTCATCATGTCCACCACCAATAAAACATATGTTCTATTTTCCATCATCGCCGCTGCGTTGACCAGCCATCTGCTTCACCGCCGCCACCGTCGCCAACGCCTGTTCGAACGCGTCGTAAATCGCGTTGCCGACGACCACCGTATCGGCATAGCGCGCCATATGCTCCGCCTGCTCAGGAGTTGTGATGCCGCCGCCGTAAAACAGCTGCGTCTGATCAAGCGCTTGTTTCACTTTTTCCACGACAGACGGATCTCCATAAACTCCGCTATACTCAAGGTAAAAAATCGGCAGCTTGTACAAATGCTCAGCCAAACGGGCATAGGCCACAATATCGTCGACGTCAAGCTCCGTATCGGCTCTCGTCAGCTTGGCGGCCTTGCATTCCGGATTTAAAATGCAATAGCCCTCTGCGGCAATCTCATCCCAGTTCATCATATCACCGTATTGTTTCACCGCCTCGTGATGACGGCCGATGATCCACTCCGCCTGCCGGCTGTTTAACACGATCGGAACCAAATATACGTCAAATCCCGGCGTCAGCGCTTCGACGTCGGTGACTTCGAGCGCGCATGGCACCGAAAAACGGCGGATGCGAGCCAATAAATCAAGCACGTTGTCGATGGTCACCCCGTCGGTTCCGCCGACGATGACGGCATCCGTTCCCGACTCGCAAAGGCGCTCAAGGCGCTCGTCATCAATCGGTTTATTCGGGTCGAGTTTAAACACATGGCGCCAAGCGCGAATCTCCTCCATAGCGGCAACCCTCCACTCCGTCTCCATTGTTCCATTATAACAAATCCGCAAAAAGAAAAGGAGTTCCTTTGCAAATGGAAGGAATCTCCTTGCCGCGTCAGTCTGTGACCGCTTCGTTGGCTTCTTTCTCTTCTTGCTGTTGCTCCTCTTTAATGCGATCGAGCGCCATGGCGTAAGCATCATTGCCGTAGTTGAGGCAGCGCTTGACGCGCGAAATCGTCGCCGTGCTCGCTCCGGTTTCCGTTTCGATTTTGTGATACGTATATCCTTCGCGCAGCATGCGGGCGACCTCGAGCCGCTGGGCGAGCGCCTGGATTTCATTCACGGTGCATAAATCATCAAAAAAACGGTAACACTCTTCTAAATCGCGCAGCGATAAAATCGCTTTAAACAGTTGATCCAACTCTCTGCCGCGCAGTTTGTCAATTTGCATAGCTGCTTCCTCCTTGCGTTTTGGCGGGAAAAATGTTGTAGCCAACCAATCTGCGAATCCACCGCCCCTTTGCCTTGCAACAGACAAGGCGGTTATGATTTCCACTGGACGATCGCCAGTTCCGGCACGATATTGATCCACGTTTTTCCCGGCACGAATCCGATCGGAGCCCCGTTATGGTACGGCAGCAGCCGGCCGTCGACGTTTTTCCATTCGATCGGCTGCATGACGCCGCCCTGCAGCAAGTACCCCTTGCCACCGGAGGCGAGGTCGATGTCGCGCCGTCCGTGGCTATCGATGACTCGATGCCGGGCAGCGATAATCATGACGTTTTGCACGACAACCGGCTTATGCGTATCATAATCGATCGTTTGCTCGCCGCCGCTGTACCGGTAATACCCCTTTTGTTCAGGAACATATTGGTATTCAACCTGGGCATAGGCGCGATGCGAATAGGCGATGTGAACCGTCTCGACCTTTTGGCCGCTCGGCTCATCGGTGCGAAACGATAGCGGGGCAACGTGGTCCGTCCAAGCATACCCGTTTTGTTTCGCTCCTTTTTCGATGTTGGCGAATGAAATGTATGAGTTGTGCGGCGCCTTGCGGAACGGGACGCGCTGAAACAATGTGCCGTCGTAAAACAATCCGTTCAAATAGTCGATTCCGCCTCCCTCAAGACGCGCTTTCGCCTCCGGACTCCAGCCGTGACATACATACAGTGCATGGTAGCCTTCACTCAAGTCAATATAGTAATCACGCGCGCTTCGCACCGGTCCGACCCGCTCCGGCAATTCGCTTTGGTACAACGCCAACAAACGGGTGATATCGCCCTCGGCAAGCACCTCATACACGATGTCCGCCGCACGAAGCCCCGATTGCGGCCGCGCCTTCGGGTGATTGTTGATCATCACGCCGACGACCCGTTGATGGATGTTCCCTTTCGCCGGCAGCCCCGTCAGCGGGAACGTTTGTTTTTCCTCCGCCGGAGGCTTGGACGGCTGCTCCTGCCGAGGAGCCGGTTTGGCTGGTTCAGCCTGCTTCGGCTCGCTTTTGGTCGTGCAGCCCCCTAACAACAACAATGCCGCGCAGCTGATGACGAACAGCCAATGTTTCAATGGACACACAACCTTTTCTTTTTTATTTTACCGCATTATCGAAGGAAAGAGTACCGTTTTGTGCATCACATCATAAATGCCGCGTTGGGTGACGCGCACATACGGCAGGTGGGTCGATTGCAAAAAGAGCAACGAATACACCGGGTCTTCGAACGGATATCCACGCTCGCGCAACAAACGGACGAACGTTTTTTCTTCGTTGATCAATTCATCCACCTCCAAGGAGGACATCATGCCGCCTAAAGGAAGCGAGAGCTCAAACAAAATCTCTCCGTCCTCAGCGAGCACAATGCCGCCGCCGATCTCCTTCATCCGCCGGAAGGCGAGCATCATATCTTCCTTATGCTTGCCGATCAAAATCAAATCCCCGGTGTTCGAGTAAGAACTCGCCAGCCCGCCAAGCACCGATGAAAAACCTTTTAACATCGTATTGACGCGCCAGCGGCCGTTTCGGTCAAACAAGGCCAGAAAACACTCATCATGGTCATGCCCTAAACGATCGCGCGACGTATCGATCGACACGGAATACGGTTTTAAAATGACGGCGTTTTCCATGCGCAGCCCCATCGGCATGGAAAATTGCAAATCATCCCATTCAAGCTCCCATGACAACGAAAGCGGCCGAATGCCAAACCGAGACCATTCCGGCGCCGGCCAGAGAGGCGGCGCTTCTCCATCGCGCTTCACCCATTCGCCTTTGGCGAGCACTTGCGCCGGCGTCGGATCGTGAGCCGAGCGCAAAAAGTTGATATGAGCGATGCGGCCGGTGGCAATGCTGCCGTGAAGATGCTCGATGCCGTAGTGGCGGGCAGCGTTGATCGTCGCCATCGCATAGGCATCGATCACCGGCACGCCATGCTCGATCGCGATGCGGATCAGCCAATCGATCACCCCATTCTCATAAAACGCCGGCGGCGAGCCATCCGTCGTCAACAAGCATTTATCATAATGCCGGATGCCAAGCGCTTTCATCTCTTCAAGCAGCACCGGCAAATCCGGGCGAATCGAGGAATGCCGAAGCGCGACGGTATAGCCGTGCCAAAGGCGCATGCGCACTTCCTTTCCCGTCATTGCCTCATGATCGCCATCTGCGCCAAAGAGCGCCATTTTGACAAGCGTCTTTTCCGACGCCCCCGGAAAATGCCCTTCAATTTTGCGGCGCCGCCGATGCGCTTCTTGCATCCAATACAAGATGATGTCATCACCGCTCGCCACTTTTGGCCATGAGGTCAACTCACCGCCTTGAAGCACCGCCTCTTGGTCAAGCCAGCGCTTGATCCGAGCATTGGACACTTGTTCCTCTTCGCGCTCGAGCTCCGTTTGCCCATCAAACCGGCACCACCAATACATCGACGTTGGAAGCGCATTCATTTCTTGTAAAAATAAAAGCGCGTCTTCATCATCGAGCTGCAAAAGCAAAAACAAGTTATCGTTGATGAGCGTTGTTGTTCCGTGCGCCGCTGCATAACGAGCAAACGAATGGGGATTATATAATTGAAATGGATGAACATGCGGCTCAATGTAGCCGGGAACGAGCACGTACCCACGGCAGTCGACGATCTCACACGCCTCGTCGACACGATCGGGAAGACGCTCTCCGGCATACACGATGCGGTCGCCATGGATCCATATGTTTCCTTTTACCCATTCACGAAAATACGAATGCAAATATGTGGCGTTCACCAATACTTTCGTCGGCGATTGTTTGCCATCAATCACCGCTGCTTGTGCACGCAGTTCGCTGCCTTTCCATCGGTAACGTTGTTCGCCCATTGACACCCCGTCCCTTGTTTCCTAATCGTTCCATACAACCATTTTAACGCACAAAAGCGACTTTCACAATAAAAATATTAAGGAGGGGACAGACCGATGGCGAATATCGGCATTGTGAACGCATTCATTCGCATCACGGTTGGCCTGACTGTCATCGCCTGGGCCACCGCCCGCCTCGCCCGGCGGCCATGGTGCACATCCTATTTGTGGGCCGCTTTGCTTGGGGCGATGAAAGTCGGAGAAGGGATCACCCGTTTTTGTCCGATGACCGCCCTGTTTGACAATATGCAGCGCCGGCAGCTGTTTGAAGAGGAAAAGGAAGCGGTCGTCAATCCGACATGAGGGAGGACATCCGTCCGACGTTGCGCACCGCTTTTGCCGATGTCTTCCATTCCACCGTCATTCGGCAACATTTTTCGCATCGTGAGCGATACGTGTTGCTATGTATCGAAACGGCCAATGAAGAGTGCCAACTGTCAACGAAAGAGAAGAAAGCAAAATGATCTGCGGCTTGGCATTGTGGACTAGCCAAACATCATCAAAAAAGGTGTCCCATACTTGGGACACCTTCGACTACAAAGGAGTGAACCACCATGCTGCTCGAGTATATGACCGATATGTCGTTCGTATTGGCCGCGTTAATCGGCGGCATTATCGCCCTTTCATACGTGTATATGCGGCGGAGGCGCGTTCGATAGCGCGCCGGCCGATGTCGCGCCGGTAAAATAAGCCGTCGCAGTCGATCGCCGCCAACTGCTCGTACGCTTTTTCCTTCGCTTTTGCGAGCGTCTCCCCTTTGGCCGCTAACAGGAGAACGCGTCCGCCATTGGTGTACCATGCGCCGCCTTCTCGTTTGGTGCCAGCATGGAACAACAACGCATCAGGGGAAATTCGGTCCAACCCGCGGATTTCGGCCCCGCGCTCGTAAGCCCCGGGGTAACCTTTAGCTGCCAGCACGACGCCAAGCACCGCCTCGTCCGTCCATTCAAGCTCCAACTCTTTTCCATCCATCACCGCTAGTACCGCTTCCACCAAATCGGTCTTCAGACGCGGCAGCACGACTTGCGCTTCCGGATCGCCGAAGCGGGCGTTGAATTCGATCACTTTCGGCCCATTTGCCGTGGCCATCAATCCAGCGTACAGCACGCCAAGAAACGGCCGTCCTTCCGCCGCCAACGCTTTCGCCGCCGGCCGCAAAATGGCCTCTAGCGCGGCATCCATCATCTCATCCGAAATTTGCGGCACCGGCGAGTAGGCTCCCATGCCGCCGGTGTTCGGTCCTTCGTCTCCGTCATACGCCCGCTTATGGTCTTGGGCGATGGCGAGCGGATACACCTTCTCGCCGTTAACGAACGCCATAAACGAAAATTCTTCCCCTTCTAAATACTCCTCAATGACAACTTGACTGCCGGCTGTGCCGAATTGTCCGTCGACAAGCGCTGCCTTCGCCGCGGCAAGCGCTTCTTCCACCGTTTGGGCGACGGTGACGCCTTTTCCGGCGGCCAATCCGTCCGCTTTAATGACGATCGGCGCGCCTTTTTGTTCAATATAAGCTTTCGCCTCTTCGTACGACGTAAAGGCCGCATGGTCCGCCGTTGGGATGCCGTATTTCTTCATCAGCTCTTTGGCAAACGCCTTGCTTCCTTCGATGAGCGCCGCCCTCTGGCTTGGGCCGAAAATGCGAAGCCCCTCGGCCATAAAACGGTCAACAATGCCGGAAGCAAGCGGCGCTTCCGGCCCGACGATCGTCAAATCGATCGCCTGTTGTTTCGCAAACTGCACCAATGCCTCAATATCGAGCTCATCAATATGGACCAGTTCCGCCACGTCCGCGATGCCCGGGTTTCCCGGCGCTACATACAGCTTGCCAACAAGCGGGCTTTGCGCCGCTTTCCAGGCGATGGCGTGCTCGCGCCCGCCTCGTCCGATGACCAGTACATTCATCGTCTCCCTCTCCTTTGCCACGCTTAATGTTTAAAGTGGCGCACGCCGGTGAAGACCATGGCTATGCCGTATTCATCCGCTTTGCGGATCGAATCCGCGTCGCGAATCGAGCCGCCCGGCTGAATGATAGCGGTAATGCCGGCTTTCGCCGCCGCCTCGACCGTATCGTCCATCGGGAAGAACGCATCGGAGGCCAACACGGCGCCAACCGCCTGTTCCCCGGCTTGTTCGATCGCAATTTTGGCCGCGCCGACCCGGTTCATTTGCCCGGCGCCAACGCCGACTGTCATCCCGTTTTTGGCCAGTACAATCGCATTCGATTTCACATGTTTGACAACCTTCCAAGCAAACCGAAGCTGTTCGCGCTCAGCCTCGGTCGGCTCGCGCTTCGTAACGACGTTCCATTCAGCGTCTTCGAGCGTGAACGTATCGGCCTCTTGGACGAGCAAGCCGCCATTGACGGAAACGAGCATTTTTTCCTTGACGTCCGGCGCGGTAAAATCAAGCGTCAACAGACGGATGTTTTTCTTTTTCGTCAAAATGGCAAACGCCTCGTCGCTGAATGACGGAGCGATGACGATTTCCAAAAAGATGTCGTGCATCCGTTCGGCTGTTTCTTTGTCCACTTCACGGTTGACCGCAATAATGCCGCCGAAAATCGACACCGGGTCCGCTTCGTACGCTTTCGTAAACGCCTCAAGAAGCGTCGCGCCGACGCCGACGCCGCACGGGTTCATATGTTTGATGGCGGCCACAGCCGGCTCTTGAAATTCGCGAATGAGGTTGATCGCCGCATTGGCGTCGTTAATGTTGTTGTACGACAACTCTTTGCCATGCAGCTGTGCCGCGTTGGCAATCGAGAACGCCGCACCGAGCGGCTTGGCATAAAACGCTGCCGATTGATGCGGATTCTCGCCATAGCGCAATGATTGTTTTTTCGTATACGTGACCGTGAGCGTTTCCGGATAGTTCTCTCCGGTGAGGTTTGTCAAATACTCCGCAATCATCGCGTCATACGCCGCCGTATGGCGGAACGCTTTCGCCGCCAGTTGTTGCCGCGTTTTTGCTTGGATCGAACCGGTCGTTTTCAGTTCTTCAATCACCATCGGATAATCGGCTGGATCGACGACAATCGCGACATCAGCATAGTTTTTCGCCGCCGCACGCACCATCGTCGGGCCGCCGATATCGATGTTTTCAATCGCCTCCGCGAGCGTCACATCCGGTTTGGCGATCGTTTGTTGGAACGGATACAAGTTGACGACGACCAAATCGATCGGGCGAATGCCATGCTCTGCGAGCGCTGCTTGGTGGCGCTCATCGCTGCGCACCGCCAAAATGCCGCCGTGAATGGCCGGATGCAATGTTTTGACGCGCCCGTCCAAAATTTCCGGAAAGCCGGTGACATCGGAAATCGAAATGACGGGAACGCCGGCGTCTTCAAGCGCTCGTTTCGTCCCACCGGTCGAAATGATATCAATTCCAAGTTCAGCCAGCTGCTTCGCAAACGGAATGACGCCTTCCTTATTGGACACGCTGATCAATGCTCGTTTCACTGCCATCGTTCTCGATCCTTTCTTCCTGTTGTTCCTTTTCCCCTAGCAGCATGCGCAACACCGTCGGGTACAGCTCGTGTTCGACTTGATGGATGCGCTCCTCAAGCGCCTCGATCGGCTCGCCCGGCACGATCGGAACAACGCGCTGGGCGATGACCGGCCCGGTATCCATTCCCTCATCGACGTAATGAACGGTGACGCCCGTTTCCGATACACCAGCCCGATACGCTTGGCCGATCGCATCTTTGCCCGGAAACGCGGGCAACAGCGACGGATGGATGTTGACGATCTTCCCCTCATAAGCCGAAAGCAGCGTCGGCCCGATCAAGCGCATATAGCCGGCCAACGCAATCCAGTCGATTTGGCGCCCCTTTAGCTCACGCAAAATCTCGCTCTCAAACGCCGCTTTGGACGGGTAGTCTTTTGGGGAAAACACGAACGCCGGCACGTTTTCGCGCGCCGCTCGTTCAATGACTTTCGCACCAGGGCGGTCGCAGACCAAAAGCGCCACACGAGCCGGCAAATCGCCGCGTTTGGCCGCGTCCACGATCGCTTGAAAGTTCGTGCCGCTTCCTGAAGCGAACACCGCCAGCCGCTTCATGCCCGGCCCCCTCCAGCAAACGACACGCCCGCTCCTTTGGCCACTTCGCCGATGATGTACGCCGGTTCGCCTCGTTCCGAAAGCCACTCAACAAGAGGAGCCGCCGTTTCCGGACTGACAGCGAGCACAAGGCCGATGCCCATATTAAAGACGGAAAACATTTCTTCTTCCTCAAGGCTGCCCTTTTCACGCAAAAAGTCAAAAATCGGCAAAATCGGCCATGAACCGAGCTGAATGCGCGCGCCGATTCCCGGCGGCAGCATGCGCGGAATGTTTTCGATCAACCCGCCGCCGGTAATATGCGCCATCCCTTTGATCGTAAACCGCTCGCGCACAGAGCGCAACAGTTTCGCATAAATGCGCGTCGGCTTCAATAACTCCTCGCCGAGTGGAACATCAAGCGGCTCGTAAATCTCATCAAGCGACAATTTCGCTTGTTCAAACACGATGCGGCGCACAAGCGAATAGCCGTTGCTGTGAAGGCCGCTTGATGGCAGGCCGACAAGCGCATCGCCCGCTTGGATCGTCTCTCCGGTTATGAGTCGCTCTTTTTCCGCAACGCCGACCGCAAACCCAGCCAAATCATACTCATCTTCATCATACATTCCTGGCATTTCCGCGGTCTCCCCGCCGATCAAGGCGCAGCCGGCTTCGACGCAGCCGTCGGCCACCCCTTTGACGATGGCGGCGATTTTCTCTGGCACCGCCTTGCCGCAAGCGATATAGTCGAGGAAAAAGAGCGGCTCCGCCCCTTGGACAATAATATCGTTGACACACATAGCGACACAGTCGATGCCGATCGTATCATGCCGGTCAAGCAAAAACGCTAGTTTCAACTTCGTTCCGACACCGTCCGTGCCGGAGATGAGCACCGGCTGGCGGTAACCAAGCGCGGATAGATCAAACAAGCCGCCAAACCCGCCGATCCCGCCCAGCACTTCGGGACGCATCGTTTTTTGCACGTGCTCTTTCATGAGGGCGACGGCCTGATAACCAGCCTCGATGTCGACCCCTGCTTGTTTGTATGCCTTTGCCACGTCAACTCCTCCTTTTCGCCGCCCATCACGCTCAGGACGCCAGGCGACGCTCTTGTTGCGCAGCGTTTCTCTCGCGGAAACGCGCCACCACATTCGTCAGCTGCACCGGTTATACTTCCTCCATCATTTCATCGTCAGACATGGCCGCGCCGCTTGACCGAGGCGGGTCGGATATTGGCCAGTGAAACACGCCAAACATTGCCCGCGCTGCGGCGAGACGTCCGGACGCCCGATGGCCTCAAGCATCCCTTCCTGGCTGATAAAGGCGAGGGAATCAGCGCCAATCAAGCGCCGAATCTCTTCAACAGTGCGATTCGCCGCGATCAATTCTTCCTTTGACGACGTATCAATGCCGTAAAAGCAAGGATGGGTGATCGGCGGCGCGCTGATGCGCACGTGCACTTCAACCGCCCCGGCTTCACGGAGCATCGCGACGATGCGCCGGCTCGTCGTCCCGCGCACGATCGAATCATCCACCATCACAACCCGTTTGCCGGCCACAACCCCGCGCACCGGCGACAGCTTCATTTTCACTCCTTGCTCGCGCAACGCCTGCGACGGCTGGATGAACGTCCGCCCGACATATCGGTTTTTAATCAACCCCAATTCGTATGGAATGCCGCTCGCCTCAGCGTAGCCGATGGCAACAGAGATGCTTGAGTCCGGCACGCCGGTGACGATGTCGGCCTCTGCCGGCGCTTCCAAGGCCAGCCGCTTTCCTAAGTTTTTTCGGGCCTTATGGACATTGATGCCGTCGACATGGCTGTCCGGACGAGCGAAATAAATGTACTCCATGCTGCAAATCGACCGCGGCTGCCTAGGAGCGAACCGTTCTGAACGCACCCCTTCGCGGCTGATGATGAGCAATTCCCCAGGCGCCACTTCCCGCTCGTATGTGGCGCCGATGACGTCAAACGCGCACGTTTCCGACGCCACGACATACGCCGAGCCGAGCCGGCCGAGCGACAGCGGCCGAAACCCGTGCGGATCAAGCGCCGCATAGAGCGCCTTTTCCGTCAGCAGCAAAAACGCAAACGCCCCTTCGATCTGACTGAGCGCCTCTTTCATTTGCTCGACAAACGTCGGCGCTTGGCTGCGGCGGATGAGATGGGCGAACACTTCCGTATCCGATGTCGTCTGAAAAATGCTTCCTTGCCCTTCAAGCGCGAGCTTCAACTCGATGGCGTTTGTCAAGTTGCCGTTATGGGCGAGCGCCATCGCGCCGGTTTGCGAGCGGAACAAGAGCGGCTGAACGTTTTCATAGCCGCCCCCGCCCGCCGTCGAATAGCGGACATGACCGATGGCCGCCGCCCCTTTGAGCGCATCGAGCGTACCGCTTTGAAACACATCGGTCACCAGCCCCAGCCCTTTATGACTGGATAAGCTCCCGTTATGCGCGACAACGATGCCGGCCCCTTCCTGCCCACGGTGCTGCAGGCTGTGAAGCCCGTAGTATGTGAGCCGGGCGGCGTCTTCATGCCCCCAAATGCCGAAAATGCCGCACTCCTCGTTCAATCCTTTGATTTCAGCAAGCATGGAATAGCCCCTTTCCAGACGTTTCGCATCTTGGCAACGGAAAGGTGAATGAGCGTCTCACCGTGCTCCCCGTTCACCACGAATGCGCCGTCGTCTGTCACTTCGCCGATTTGTTTCGCTTCAACCAGTTGCTCAAACGCCTCTTTTTGCTCTTTTTTCACCGAGACAACAAAGCGTGATTGCGTTTCGCTGAACAGTTCACTGACGAGGTCACCGCCGATCGTCACCTTGGCGCCAAGCCCCGAGGCACCCATGACACACTCAGCAAGCGCAACGGCTAATCCTCCTTCGGCAATATCATGCGCTGACGCCACCACCCCCGCGCGGATCGCCGCAAGCAGCTGGCGCTGGCGGCTTGCTTCCACCTCTAAGTCAATCTCCGGTGCTTTTCCAAAAATGCGGCCTTCCAGCCATTTTTGCAACTCGCTGCCGCCAAACTCCGGCTTTGCCTCGCCGATCACGTAAATGAGGTCGCCCGCTTGTTTAAACGACTGAGTCGTAATATGGGAAAGATCGTCAATGAGACCGACCATGCCAACGACCGGGGTTGGGTACACGGCCTCGCCGTTCGTTTCATTGTACAGCGAGACGTTGCCGCTCACCACCGGCGTCCCGAGCGCCCGGCACGCTTCGCTCATCCCGTCGACCGCTTTTTCGAGCTGCCAGAAAATCTCCGGCTTTTCCGGGCTGCCAAAGTTGAGGCAGTCCGTAATGGCGAGCGGCTTTGCTCCGGAGCAGATGACATTGCGCGCCGCCTCGGCGACCGCGATTTTCCCGCCCGTTTCCGGATCCAAATACAAGTAGCGCGAATTGCAATCCGTCGTCAGCGCGAGCGCCTTGTTCGTGCCGCGGATGCGCACGACCGCCGCGTCCGATCCTGGGGCGACGACCGTATTCGTCCGCACCATATAGTCGTACTGGTCGTACACCCATTCTTTGCTCGCAATCGTCGGCTGGGCGAGCAGCCCGAGCAATGTTTGATTGTAGTCTTCGATGTGCGGAATATACGGCGGCATCGCTTGAAACTCGCGGTAATAAGCCGGCTCCGCAGACGGTTTATGATACACCGGCGCGTCTTTCGCCAAGGCGTCCACCGGAATTTCCGCCGCCACCTCGCCTCGGAACAAGAGGCGGAGCATTTTGTCATCGGTCACTTTGCCGATTGCTTTGGCCTCGAGGCCGTATTTGGCAAAAATCGCGGCGATTTCGTCTTCACAACCTTGCTTGACAACAAGCAGCATCCGTTCCTGCGATTCGGACAGCATCATTTCGTACGGCGTCATGCCTGCCTCACGCTGCGGGACGAGATCCAAATTCATTTCAATGCCAAATCCGCCTTTGCTTGCCATCTCGGCGGATGAACTCGTGAGTCCTGCCGCCCCCATATCTTGAATGCCGACTAACGCATCGGACTTGACTGCTTCAAGACACGCCTCAAGCAGCAGTTTTTCCATAAACGGGTCGCCGACTTGCACGGCGGGACGCTTTGCTTCCGACTGTTCGCTCAACTCTTCCGAAGCAAACGTCGCCCCGTGGATGCCGTCGCGGCCCGTTTTCGCCCCGACGTACATGACCGTGTTGCCGACCCCGGTCGCCACGCCGCGCTGAATGTCCTCATGGCGGATGATCCCGACGCACATGGCGTTGACCAATGGGTTGCCTTCATACGCCGGGTCGAACTGCACCTCGCCGCCGACGGTCGGGATGCCGACGCAGTTGCCGTACCCGGCAATGCCGGCGACGACCTGCTCGAACAAATATTTGACGCGCGGCGACGTCAATTCGCCAAATCGAAGCGAGTTCAGCAGCGCAATCGGCCGCGCTCCCATTGAAAAGACGTCGCGGATGATGCCGCCGACCCCGGTCGCCGCTCCTTGGTACGGCTCGATCGCTGACGGGTGATTATGGCTTTCGATTTTAAACGCCACCGCCAGCCCGTCGCCAATATCGACAATGCCCGCACCCTCACCCGGCCCTTGCAGCACGTGTGGACCATCAGTCGGGAATTTTTTCAGCACCGGCTTCGAGTTTTTGTAGCTGCAATGCTCCGACCACATGACGGCAAAAATGCCGGTTTCCGTGTAGTTCGGCAGTCTCCCCAAAATCGCTTCAATGCGCGCAAACTCTTCATCTGTTAACCCCATCTCACGGTACAACTTTTGTTCTTTGATCATCGCCGCGCTCGGCTCAAGCAGTAACGACATGCGTCTCCCTCCAATAGTTGACGATCGATCGGAATAGTTTCAATCCGTCCGCGCTGCCGAGCAAGGCGTCGACCGCCCGCTCCGGATGCGGCATCATGCCGAGCACATTGCCCTGTTCATTGACGATGCCGGCAATATCCGCCAAGCTGCCGTTCGGATTTTCTCCATGGTAACGGAACACGATTTGCCGGTTCTCGACAAGGCGCTCGAGCGTCTGTTCATCGCAATAATAATTCCCTTCACCATGGGCGATTGGAATTGTAATGACTTCGCCTTTTTCGTAGGCAGACGTAAACATCGTTTCATGATTTTCCACCGTCAGCTGGACCGGCCGGCAGATGAATTTCAACCCTTGATTGCGGCGCATCGCCCCAGGAAGCAAGCCGGCTTCGAGCAAAATTTGAAACCCGTTGCACACCCCAAGCACCGGTTTTCCCGCTTCGGCGGCTTTTTTTACGGCAGCCATCACCTTGGAGAAACGGGCAATGGCTCCGGAACGCAAGTAATCGCCGTACGAAAACCCGCCTGGAAGCAAAATGGCGTCAAAACGGTCTAGATCGTCCTCGTCATGCCAAACGTATTCGACCTCTTCGCCAAGTTCATCGGCGATCGCATGATACATATCGACATCGCAATTCGATCCCGGAAACACAACGACGGCAAACTTCATCGGGCGACGGCCTCCTCGATTTCATAGCGGTAGTCTTCAATCACCGGGTTGGCAAGCAGTTTTTCACACATCTCGCGAACGAGCTCGTTGATGTCGCGGTCGCTCTCTTCAATCACGAGCTCCATAAACTTCCCGATTCGTACATCTTTCACTTCCGTATACGATAAGCTGTGCAGCGCCCCTTTTACAGCGGTCCCTTGCGGATCCAACACACTCTCTCGCAACGTGACATACACTTTTACTTTGTACATGCCGATTCTCCCCCTAACCGTTGTAAAATGACTTCGTATGCGTCCGTCAAACTGCCCAAGTCGCGGCGGAACACGTCTTTGTCGAGCTTTTCGTTCGTCTTTGCGTCCCATAACCGGCACGTGTCCGGTGAAATCTCATCCGCCAAGAGGATGGCTCCGTCTGCTGTATGGCCGAACTCAAGCTTAAAATCAATCAACCGCACGTTCCGCTCGGCAAAATGGAGGCGCAGCACGTCATTCACCGCAAGCGCGGCCTGCTTCAGCGCGGCGACTTCCTCGCGGCTGGCGAGTTTTAAAATGAAGATATGATCTTCCAAGAGCAATGGGTCGCCAAGGTCGTCGTTTTTGTAATAAAACTCAACAAGCGGCGCCTCAAGCGGCGTCCCTTCCTCTAGACCGATCCGCTTGGCTAAACTTCCCGCTACCACATTGCGGACAACGACTTCAAGCGGGATGATCGTCACGCGCCGGACCAATTGTTCCGTTGGCGACAGCTTTTCAATAAAATGATTGGCAATGCCTGCTTCGCGCAGCTTCAAAAACAACAAGCTGGAAATCTCGTTATTGAGCCGCCCTTTGCCGGCGATCGTCGCCTTTTTTTCGCCGTTAAACGCCGTTGCGCTGTCTTTGTACTCGACCCAAAGCACATCTGGCTCGTCAGTCGCGTAAATTTTTTTCGCTTTCCCTTCATATAACAGCTGTTGTTTCGTCGGCACGATCAACGCCTCCATTTGTCCAGAAGATTGAAAATCTTTTGTATAGCCGGCTGGCTTCGACCAGCCGGCAGCCGCTCACTCCAACCCTAAGCGTGCAAAAATCGTATCGACATGTTTCAAGTGATAGCGATAATCAAAACAATCATCGAGCTCCTCTTTCGTCAGCCGGCTCATGATCCGCTCATCCGCTTCAAGAAGCGAGCGGAACGGCACTTGTCTCTCCCACGCTTCCATCGCTTTCGGCTGCACCAAATCGTACGCCTCCTCGCGCGTCATCCCCTTGTCGATCAAAGCAAGCAAGACTCGCTGTGAATAAATGAGCCCGAACGTGCGCTCCATATTTTTTTTCATGTTTTCCGGGTACACAAGCAAATGTTTCACGATATTCGCGAATCGGTTCAACATATAATTCAACGCAATCGTCGCATCCGGCAAAATGATGCGCTCGGCCGACGAATGGGAAATGTCGCGTTCATGCCAAAGCGGCACGTTTTCGTACGCTGTCACCATATAGCCGCGAATGACGCGCGCCATGCCGGTCATGTTTTCCGAACCGATCGGATTGCGCTTATGCGGCATCGCTGATGAGCCTTTTTGTCCTTTGGCAAAAAACTCTTCGACTTCGCGGACTTCGCTTTTTTGCAAGCCGCGAATCTCGACGGCAAATTTTTCAATCGATGTCGCAATTAAGGCCAATGTCGCCATATAGTAAGCGTGGCGGTCGCGCTGCAGCGTCTGCGTCGAAATCGGCGCCGGCGTCAAGCCGAGTTTTTCACACACATACTGCTCCACAAACGGATCCACGTTGGCGTACGTGCCGACTGCGCCGGAAATTTTCCCTACTTCCACCATCTTGGCAGCTTGTTCAAACCGCTCCAAATTTCGCACCATCTCGGCATACCAAAGCGCCAGCTTCAGCCCGAACGTCGTCGGTTCGGCATGAACGCCGTGCGTGCGCCCCATCATGACCGTGTATTTATGTTCGCGCGCTTTCTCTTTCAGCACTTGAATGAAGTTTTCCAAATCACGCCGCAAAATCGCGTTCGCCTGCTTTAACAAGTAGCCGAGCGCCGTATCGACGACATCGGTCGACGTGAGACCATAATGCACCCATTTTCGTTCTTCCCCAAGCGTCTCAGAAACGGCGCGGGTGAAGGCGACGACATCGTGGCGCGTTTCTTCTTCGATTTCCTTAATGCGGTTGACGTCAAACGACGCGTTTTCACGCAGGCGGCGGACATCTTCTTTTGGGATGACGCCAAGCTCGGCCCACGCCTCGCACGCGAGCAGTTCCACCTCAAGCCATGCCTTAAAGCGGTTTTCCTCGGTCCAAATCGCTCCCATTTCCGGTCTTGTGTAACGTTCAATCATCCTCGTTCCAGCCTCCGATCATGCCAAATTTGCCACGATTCGATTCTCGCCAACGCCGCCTCGACATCGTCTGCCAGCACCGTCACATGCCCCATTTTCCGCTTCGGCTTCGCTTCGTGTTTGCCGTACAGATGGACGTAGGTCCCCCCGTCGAACGCACCGATATGCCGAATGACCGGCTCGACGTGCTCGCCTAAAATATTGACCATCACCGCCGGCTTCAACAATTCGGTCGATCCGAGCGGCCAGTTGCAGACGGCGCGGATGTGCTGGGCAAACTGCGACGTCGCGCATGCATTGATTGTATAATGTCCGGAGTTGTGCGGTCTAGGGGCCAGCTCATTAATATAAATATCCCCGTCCGCAGTCAAAAACATTTCCACCGCCAGCGTCCCAACGAGCGAAAACGATGCGGCCAACACTTCCGCGTAGCGAATGGCCCGCTCTTGCACGCTTTCCGGAATTCGAGCCGGAACGATCGTTTGATGCAAAATGTTCTCGATATGAATATTTTCCGCCACTGGAAAAACAGCCGTCTCACCATCGAGGTTGCGGGCGACAATGACCGACATTTCCTTCACAAACGGCACCCAGCCTTCCAAAATGCATGGGCCAAGCCCAAGCAAATCAGCCGCTTTGGCTAGATCGCCTTCGCCGCGCAGCACATATTGTCCTTTGCCGTCGTAGCCGCCGCGCCGCGTTTTCAAGACGCACGGGAAACCGATCGTCTGAACGGCCTGTTCAAGTTCCTCCGCTCCATTCACTTCGACATAGGGCGCCACCGGCAAGCTGGCATCAACGATCGCCGCTTTCTCCAGCGCCCGGTCTTGCGTCACCGCAAGCAGTCGGCTTCCTTGCGGGACATAGGCGTTTGCCTCCAGCCACTCAAGCGCTCGCGCATCGATATTTTCAAATTCGTACGTAATGACATCGCTCACGCGGGCCAGTTCAGCGATGGCGTCCAAATCATGATAAGGCGCCGTAATCTCCACATCGGCCACTTGCCCGCACGGGGAGTCAGGCGTTGGGTCGAGCACGGCGATGCGAAAACCCATCTCGCGCGCCGCCAAAGCCATCATCCGCCCGAGCTGCCCCCCGCCGATGATGCCGATCGTCTGCCCAGGAACGATCCGTTGCTTAGTCAAATTGATCACTGCTTTCTACGATTTGTTTGCGAATCGCTTCCCGCCGCGCTTTGAGCGCCTCCATATAGCGTGGCTCAAGCAGTCCAAGAATCGATGCGGCGAGCAGTCCGGCGTTGGTCGCCCCCGCCTTGCCGATCGCCACCGTCGCCACCGGCACCCCGCCTGGCATTTGCACAATCGACAATAACGAATCAAGTCCATTCAATGCTTTTGACTGCACGGGCACCCCAATCACCGGCAGCGTCGTTTTCGCCGCGATCATCCCCGGCAAGTGAGCCGCTCCGCCAGCGCCGGCAATGATCACGCGGATGCCGCGCTCCTCGGCTGTCTCCGCATACCGAAACATCTCATCCGGCGTCCGGTGCGCCGATACGACTTTTTTCTCAAACGGAACACCCAATTCCGCCAAAATGGCGCAAGCATGTTTCATCGTTTCCCAATCCGAATGGCTTCCCATGATCACCCCAACGAGCGGGCTCATACCGTTTCACTCCTTTTGCTAGCACAACAAAACCCAGAACATGCGTTCCCATTCATAAACGAGGGAAAGCATCGTTCTGGGCTTTGACAGTTGCTGATCGAAAAAAAAGCCAAAACCGATCCTTTCCCTCATAGTCCAATCATTTACGGTGATTGGGTAGAAACTTTTGGGCCATATTCCCAAAATTATATGAGGGATCTTCTCATACACTATGAAGTTACCTTTATAGTAGCAGGTTTTTTTTCGGCGTGTCAAGGAAAAAATCGAACATTTAGTATTTCACCAAAGCAAATGTTCGTGTTTTTTGAATCACCAAACGAAGAAGACGGCATATGATGAAGGAGCGGAGGAGGGAGACGTTATGACCAACGAAAATCCATTTATGCCGTTTTCCGATTGGACAAAACATTGGCAGCAATTTTTCCAAAATGATTTTTGGGGAAGCATCCAGCCGTTGCTGCCGTCATCAAACTCAAACAAACCATCATCCGGCATGAACATTTACAAAAAAGACAACGAGCTACTCGTTGTCATCAGCCTCCCGGGGCTCGAAAAAATCGAAGATGCAGAAGTGTATGTATCATACAAAACGTTGGAAGTGAAGGCAACCATTAATCTAAACTTCAAAGGGTTTGAGCTAGTAGAAGAAGGCCTTTTCCAAGGCCAATTCCAAAAAACAATCCCACTGCCGTTCGCCGTCAAAGAGGACCGCATCGAAGCAACATACCATAACGGCCTGTTGTTCATCCACCTGCATCGACTTATCCCTGACGAGCCGAAAAAGAAAATTGTCATCAAAAAAAGCGAATAATCTCCCCACGAGTGCAAAAAAAGAAGATACCTGCCTTTCCAAAAAAAGTAAAAAAAAGAGGGTGTCCATGCCGTACAGGACACCCTTACGCGAGTTTCCGTTTCCTATCGCTTTTATGAAAAAGGGGGTCTAGGAAACGATGATCACGCTTTACATTTTGGGGGAGAGGATTGAAAATGGCGTCATTCAAAATGACTCATTTCCCATTAGGCAAAAATAATGAGAGAACCATTCAGCTCCCTCATTTTTTTGCCTGCCTAGCAGCGACCTACTCTTGCAGGGGCGCTGGCCCCAACTACCATCGGCGCTGGAGGGCTTAACTTCCGTGTTCGGGATGGGAACGGGTGTTTCCCCTCCGCCATAGCCACTAGGCAAGCATTTGGATTTTGACATCATTTATTATACTTGAAAAACAAACAATGTCAAGAAGGAAGTTCATTCCCTCAAAACTAGATAACCGTGCTCAGGAAGAAGCCGCTCGCCTGCGCTTTTCGCTGTCTAGTTCCGGCCGCCATCGGCTCGCGACGCTTCGGTCCTGCTGCGGCGGCGACACATTGCATACGCTCCTGTGGCACCACCCACGCAGAACCAAGCTTCGCTTGGTTCGAGCCTCCTCGCAGGCCCTCCAGCGCACCTCGCCGATAAGCGGGCGGCCTCCACTTTTCTTGCTAGGTTAAGCCCTCGATCG
>NZ_JHUS01000007.1:0-21569 GCF_000691465.1 Geobacillus sp. CAMR5420 | reverse complement strand
ACTCTCCAAAGAAAGTTGATTGGCTTTTTGCTTCAACCGCAGCACCAAAGGCGCTAAACGGCCTCAGCTTTTCTTTCGCGCTTCGTTTCGTTCAGTTTTCAAGGAACGAGCTATTCTTTCTTTGTTCGAGGAATTCGCCTCCTCAAAAGCGACTCTTATAATATATCACCTTTTTTTGTTTTTGTCAACACATTTTTTGCTTTTTTCGCCGCACCGAAACGGCTTTATTAATATAGCACCTCTGTTTTGATGTGTCAACTGTTCATTCAAGATTTTTTCTTTCAAATCAAAACCGCTTTGTTCTTATCTCTTCCACTCTCTTGCTAACATCCCGTACACAACATGGTCAACAAAATGATCGTAAAGCCACTCCGCATCTCGAATCGTCCCTTCATTCGTAAATCCCAGCCGTTCAGGAATCGCTCTGCTCCGTTGATTTTCTACCGCACAGCGGATTTCGACACGATTCATCCCCTGTTCAACCAACAAATAGTCAATGCACGCCTTGCATGCTTTCGTCATCAATCCCATTCCTTGAAACGATTCGCCAAGCCAGTAGCCAATGCTCGTTTTTCGATTCACTCGATCAATATAATGAATTCCAATGACACCGGCCAATTGGCCACGATGCCAAATCCCTGCCTCAAAACCATTGCCAGCAGCAAATTTCCGCAATCCTTGACCGACCTTTTAGGACATACAAAAAAGACTGCTCCGAAAGGCTATCCAAACTGCCTTTTGGAACAGTCTTGCGTCTCCGTTACTATTCCCGCAAAAAGACGAAGTAACAAATAAAAACGACAAACAGCACATACAACAGCGGATGCACGTCTTTGCCGCGGCCTTTTAAAATCATCGTGATCGGGTAGAAGATGAAGCCAACGGCAATCCCAGTGGCGATGCTGTAGGAAAGCGGCATCGTGATGAGCGTGAAGAATGCCGGTACAGCGACTTCGAACTTCTTCCAGTCAATTTCGCCGATCGACGAGGCCATTAATACCCCGACGATGATGAGCGCTGGCGCGGTGACCGGTGCGGTAATGACGCTTAACAGCGGCGAGAAGAACAACGCCAGCAAGAACAAAATCCCCGTCACGACCGCGGAAAACCCTGAGCGCCCTCCAGCGGCGACGCCGGCTGACGATTCGATGTACGACGTCGTTGTCGATGTGCCGAACACCGCCCCAACCATCACCGCTGTCGCATCGACAAGCAGCGCTTTGCCGGCGCGCGGCAGTTTATTGTTTTTCAACAACCCGGCTTGGTTGGCGACAGCCAAGAGCGTCCCGGTCGCATCGAAAAAGTCGACAATAAAGAACGTTAAGACAACACCGAGCATTTTCCACGAGAAAATGTCCGGCAAATGCTTGATCGCTACACCGAAGGTTGGTGAAATGTCCGGAATAGCGCCGACAATTTGATGCGGCACTTTGATCAAACCGAAAATCATGCCGACAATCGCGGTAATGACCATGCCGTAAAAGACGCCGCCGTTTACTTTTCTTACCATCAAAACAACAGTAATGAACAATCCAAAAATGGCCAACAGTGTATTGCCGTCTTTCAACGAACTTAATCCGACGAGCGTTGCTTTGTTATCGACAATAATTCCAGCGTTTTGCAAGCCGATGAACGTGATGAACAGCCCAATTCCGGCGCTGACTGCATATTTCAGTTCAACCGGGATGGCATCGATAATTTTTTCCCGAATGCCGGTGAGCGATAAAATCGTAAAAATGATGCCGGAAACAAACACTCCTGCCAGCGCTGTTTGCCACGGAATGCCCATATGCAGCACGACGGTGAAGGCGAAAAAGGCATTCAGCCCCATCCCAGGCGCCAAGGCGATTGGATAGCGGGCCAACACTCCCATCAAAATCGATCCGTACGCCGCTGCCAAAGCCGTGGCGACAAACACGGCGCCTTGGTCAATGCGCAGTTCATCAGGAAAATCTTTCACAGCCCCTAACGACAAGGTAAATGGGTTGACGAACAAAATGTACGCCATCGACAAAAACGTCGTCAGCCCGGCGATAATCTCCGTTCGATAGTTCGTGCCGAGCTCATCAAACTGGAAGTACTTTCTCACGTCTGCCCCCTCCTATACATAAAATAAAAAACGCTTCTAGCAGCTACCAGAAGCGTTGACTAGGAAGGAATGACGAACAGAGAGAGGACAAACAAGCACTCTCCGATCCCGCATCCCTCGTAGTCAAGCTATTTACGGTAGCTTGGTAGAAACTCCCGAGCCATATTCCCGGGATTATACGACGGAATTCAACAATATTCATGATTCCACGGCTATTGTATCAGCCTGAAGATGACCTGTCAAGAAAAAAGACGAACATTTCTTTGGAAATGTTCGTCTTTTGTTCGTTTTTATTCCCACTCGATCGTTGCCGGAGGCTTGCTTGTAATATCGTAGACGACGCGGTTGACATGCGGCACCTCATTGACGATGCGCGTTGAAATCCGCTCGAGCACATCCCACGGGATGCGCGCCCAATCGGCGGTCATCCCGTCAATCGAGGTCACCGCGCGGATGGCCACCGTATAATCGTACGTGCGGGCATCCCCCATCACCCCAACGCTGCGAATGTCGGGAAGGACGGTAAAGTATTGCCAAATTTCGCGGTCCAACCCAGCTTTTTTCACTTCTTCGCGCAAAATGGCGTCTGATTCGCGAACGATTTCCAATTTTTCTTCCGTCACTTCTCCAAGAACACGGATGCCAAGCCCTGGCCCCGGGAACGGCTGCCGCCAGACGATTTCGTCTGGGATTCCTAGTTGCGTGCCGAGTGCACGCACTTCGTCTTTAAACAGCGTATTGAGCGGTTCGATCAGTTCGAATTTCATATCTTCCGGCAAACCGCCGACATTATGATGCGATTTGATCGTTTGCGCCGTCGCCGTGCCGCTTTCGATAATGTCGGTATAGAGCGTGCCTTGCACCAAAAATTCAATGCCTTCAAGCTTGGCCGCCTCGTCGTCAAATACGTAAATAAACTCGTTGCCGATGATTTTCCGCTTTTGTTCCGGGTCCGTAACCCCTTTGAGTTTCGCCAAAAAGCGGTCTTTCGCATCAACTTTAATGACATTCATTTGGAACTGCTCACGGAACGTCTTCATGACGCTTTCGGCTTCACCTTTGCGCAAAAGGCCATGGTCGACGAAAATACAAGTAAGTTGATCGCCAATGGCGCGGTGCACCAATACAGCCGCAACCGACGAGTCAACCCCGCCGCTTAAGGCGCACAACACTCTTTTTTCGCCCACTTGTTCGCGGATGCGACGCACCTGCTCATCGATGAAGTTTTCCATCGTCCAGTCGCCCCGGCAGCCGCATACATCGAAAACAAACTTCTTCAACAAATCGTTGCCGTAGACCGAGTGGCGCACTTCGGGATGAAACTGCACTCCATACCACTTCCGCCGTTCATCGCTCATCGCTGCGATCGGGCAGGAAGGGCTTGTGGCATCTACGACAAAGCCGTCAGGCGGAGCGGTCACCAAATCGCCGTGGCTCATCCAAACGACTTGCTCGTCCGGCAAACCATGAAAAAGCAAAGAATCGTTTTTCACTTGGATGAGCGCTTTGCCGTATTCACGGTGCGTCGCTTTTTCCACCTTACCTCCTAAATGGTGCGCCATCAGCTGCATCCCGTAGCAAATCCCTAAAATCGGCAGCCCCAGCTCAAAAATCGCTGGGTCGCATGTAAACGCTCGTTCATCATACACGCTGTTTGGACCGCCCGAGAAAATGATTCCTTTGGCGTTCAGCGCACGAATTTCCTCAGCACGGATCGTGTGCGGATGCAGTTCGCTGTAGACACCAAACTCTCGGATGCGGCGGGTAATCAGCTGGTTATATTGACTGCCAAAGTCCAAGACGACGATCATTTCTTGGTTCATGTTTTCCACCCCGTCAAAAAAATAACGCTGCCATTGCCCAAAACATGGATGAAGGCAGAATAGCAGCGTCTTCTGCCTTCATAGTCGGGCCGTTTACGGCGGCCCGGTAGAGACGCGCAAGCCATATTCTTGCGCTTATATGAAGGGCTTTCGTCTATCCGTATGCAAATTTGAGTTCATTCTATCAACTTGCCAGCATACGGTCAAGAGATCGTCCTTTTTATTAAATTTTCCCACAATTCCACCGCTTCACGGACATTGGCTTCCTTGATTCCCGTTCCGTATACGGCGCGTTCATATAGTTTCGTCAACCGATTCATTTCATCTGTTTCAAACAGGCGATCCACTTCGGCGGCGTATTGACGCAGCGTTTCATGCGGCCGACGCTTAAGTCCATAATCTTGCAAATGGCGAAGAAGCGCCCCGTACGCAGAAATGAGCCAGGCGGCCCCATCGAGTTTCCGGCGGCGGAACCGAAACAGCGTAAAGCGCGGCCACCATTTCCGCCTTGTCGCATAGGCCGCTCCGCCCAACACGGCCAACACGACCAGCGTGGTCAACCCCATTTTCCACGACCAAACATCCGCCAGCTTCTCCCACCAATGCTCCCCCTGTGCCGTCGAAGGTTGCTCAAGTAATTGATCGAGCGGCACACGCGGCGTTTCCCGTTCTTCCGGCTGCAGCTGTGGTTCTGGCTCCTCTGGATTCGAAGCGGCAAGCGAGAACGCATATGGATTGACAAACCCTTGCGTCGGTTCAAATGGCACCCAGCCGATGCCTTCAAAATACACTTCGACCCATGAATGGGCGTCGTTGTTGCGCACTTCATAAACCGATTGCCCGTCTTGTTCCCCAACCAACCGTCCGGATGTGTACCCTTTCACCCAGCGCGCTGGAATGCCCAGTGTGCGGACGAGCACCGCCATCGAGGTGGAAAAATTGTCGCAATACCCTTGCTTCGTCTCAAATAAAAACTGGTCGACGTAATCTTGATCAGGCCCGGGAACAGCGACGTCCGTCGTTTCGTACGTGTATCCGTTCAGATGGAAGTATTGCTCGATCGCTTTTACCTTGTCGTACACGGTTTCTTTTCCATCAGTAATTTGCTTCGCCAACTCGCGAACCCGCTGCGGAAGCGTCTCTGGCAATTGCGTATAACGTTTCAAAAAGGGCGGGTCTTGGACAGGAGGAGCGGCGCGCAATGCCTCAATCGGAAAATCTGGCTCCATATACGTCAGCATATACTGACGGATCGGAAGCGCGTTGGCGTTTTGATCGCTCGTATAAATTTTTTCCGTCGCCATATGCATGCGGTAGACGATATGGTCAGACGTTTGCACCTGTTGCAAGCCGAGCGGATAGACGAGATGAAACGCCTGGTCTTGGCGGGTGATTTCCGCCGTCTGCTCGACCGTCTTGACTTTGTCGCTCCACCATTCATACCTAATCAGCTCACCGTTTCCAAACGACTGGACTTGTTCGCTTTGAAACGCTTCCCACCCTTTTCCCGTGTAAATGTCTTTCGTTTCGACGCGCCAATAATGACGGCCTTGGTCTTTGGCAATGAAAACGACGGCATCATCAGCAATAAACGGCCCGCCGAGGCGGGAATCATTTTGCCCATATCCCACTTTTGCCACACCAGGAGAAGGTGAGTCATCGTTCGTTTCTTCCGGCTGGGCGTGATAGCTGCGGATAAACGCCACCGGATCCGGCCATTGCGGCGGCAGCTTCGGACCCGCATACCCAACCGCAAGAGCGACGGCAGGAATGAATAGAGCGGCCGCCCGCCACTTTCCGATGCGAAAAGACGGCGCTTTTGCCTGCAGCTCTTCGCCCTGGAGCCAAACGAAGGCAAAAAAGCCGAGCGCAACAAGACGAAGGATCGCCCCGTTGCCGCTATATGGCAGAAACGTATCAAGCACAGCGATATACCCAACTGTCAACGCGTATGGGACAAACCACCGATTCCGCCGTACAATAAGCCAATGCAACAGGAACGAAACGGCCCATAACAGCAGAAAAAAGACAAAGGTGCGCAGCGCATCACCCGGCATAGAAGACCGGTCGCCCAACAACCAGACGGTGCTATCCCGCCAAAGCGCATGAGGCAAAGCGGCGATCGAAGCAAAAGAAAATAGACGAGAAAGCGCCCACCATATATAAACCATTTTCCCGAGCGCGGAAAGCCATATGGGAACACGGAGCAAATGAAGTCCGAAACAAAGGGCGACAAATGATACAAACACGCCTATATGCGCTGTATCGGTGACGGCCTCTAACGGCCAAAGCCATTCCGTGAGCAGCCAAGCGGCTAGGGCGTTAGACAGCACGGTAGATAACATGTTTGCCCCTAACGGTCTCATCCGTCTCCTCCTCCTTGCCGGACGGTTTGCAACGCCTGCGGGTCAATGCGCGATACGTACACTCCGCTGCGGCGAAGCCTGTCCGCCCAATTCCGCTCATCCTCTCCCCATTCACGGTTGACAACATACAGAACAATATGGCGTTTTGGCGCCATTGCTCGCAGCTGCCCGGCCAACTGGGCGGACAACGCGGACGTCACAATGATGCAACCAGCAGCCGTCCTCCAGTTCGCCTCCTCAGCTAAAACATGCGCGAGCGGCTCTTGGCCGCCGACGTCCACTTCCGCCAACCGGAGAAGAATCGACTGCCACTGTCCGTCATGGCGGCGCGGCGCTAAGAAAGAACGCTCTTTTCCAGCAACGAGCATCCCGACCGGCACCCCTTCATCTATCAACGCCTTCGATACGGAAGCCGCTAACGTGACAAGCTCCTCAAACCATGGAGACGCGGCGCCGTCGAGCACAACGATCCAATCGTCATTGCGCTGTTCATCAAACTCTTTGGTCATCAGTTCCTGTCTGCGCGCTGACGCCTTCCAATGCACCCACGACATTTTGTCCCCAGGCACGTATTCACGGGCGCCGGCCGCCACGGCCATATCGCGGCGATAGGCAAGCGTGCGCGCAGCTTTTCCTTGGGCAAACCATTCGCGCACCATCTCAGGCGGCCATTCGATATAACGTGGATAGACGATGACCGTGCACGGGGCATAAAACGATGCCGTTTTGTTCACCCAGCCAAAGACATCGCGCGCTTCCAAGCGAACAGCTTCCAATTGATGACGGCCGCGCGGCAAGGAAAGCGGCCATGTACAGGAAAGATGGCGGCGAAACGGCCAAGCAATCGCAATCATCTCTCCTCCGTGCTTCCACCCTTCCTCAGCAACAGCAAGCGCCGCCAGCGGAACCGCCCACGGCAACTCGATACGAACCATCACCGGAATCGATTCACCCGCATGGTAGCGCCGCGCCGGCACGGTTCGAATCACCGCAGCGCGTCTGAGCGGATACAAGGCGACGGCAAACGCATGCAGTCCAAACGGCAAAAAGCTGTAAAACAAAAACCAGCTGACAAATCCGCCTTGAAACATGGCGTAGGAAAACAAGATGGCGGTCAACAGCAACAATCCAATAAGCGGGAGCCAACGCCTCCCCTTCTTCATTCGCTTCGCGTTCATCGCTTTTATCTCCGCCCTTGCACCGGCACCGGCGTACGGGAAACAAGCTGACTGACGACCATTTCAGCATCAAGCTTGTCCCATTTCGCTTCCGGGCGAATAAGCAGGCGATGAGCCAGCACATAGGGAGCAAGGTGCTGCACATCATCGGGGATGACAAAATCACGGCCATGGATGAACGCGTACGCCTGCGCCGCCTTCATCAAAGCGGCGGCCCCGCGCGGGCTGACGCCCAAATAGACCGCTTCGTGCACACGGCTTTGCTGGATGAGATCGACGATATATCGTTTCACGGTATCGCTCACATGCACGTCGGCTACCTTTCGTTGCAACGCAAGCAATTCATCAAGCGACATCACCGGGCCGATCTCCGCCAGCGGCGCCGCTTTTTCGAGACGGTTTAACATTTCGATTTCCTCATCGGGAGACGGATAGCCCATGTGCAGTTTCACTAAAAACCGGTCAAGCTGGGCCTCGGGGAGCGGATACGTTCCTTCATATTCAATCGGATTTTGCGTCGCCATCACCAAAAACGGCTGCGGCAGCGCCCGGGTGACGCCGTCAACAGTCACGCTTCCTTCTTCCATCGCTTCCAGGAGCGCCGATTGCGTTTTCGGAGACGTCCGGTTGATCTCGTCCGCGAGCACGATGTGGGCGACAATCGGTCCGGGTTTATACTCAAATTGCTGTGTTTTCGGATTGTAGACGGAAACGCCGATCACATCGCTCGGCAGCAAATCCGGCGTAAACTGAATGCGCTTCAGCTCCACGTTGAACGATTTCGCCAGCGCACGCACCAACATCGTCTTGCCGACGCCGGGCACATCTTCAAGCAATACGTGTCCTTTGGCCAACAGCGCTGTTAAACTGAGCACAATGACATTGCGTTTTCCGACAATGACTTGTTCAATATTGCGGACAACTTGCTCAAGCGGGGAAAGCAACGGCTCGTTGATCGTCATGACATCAAACTCCTTTTATGGTGATCAATGGGACTTTTAGGGGTAGGAACTATCTAGTTTCTACTATTAATATAATATCGAATATACACAACTTTTGGAATGGATTTGCAACAAAGGGGGAAGGAGAAAAAAGGGAGAAATCAAAAATGAAAACGCCCATCCCACGGAAGCGGGATGAGCGCTTTTCCCTTAAATCATCTTCTCCGGTCTCACCCATTCCTCGTACTGCTCCGCCGTGACATACCCGGTTTTCAACGCCGCTTCCTTGAGCGTCAACCCTTCGCGATGGGCGAGCTTGGCGATTTCCGCCGCCCGGTCGTAGCCGATATGCGGGCTCAACGCCGTCACGAGCATGAGTGAGCGGTCCACGTATTCTTTCATTTTCGCTTCGTTCGCCTCCAGCCCTTGGGCGCACCGTTCATCAAACGAGCGGATCACATCGCCGAGCAGCTGCACGGACTGAATGGCGTTATAGGCGATGACCGGCTTGAACACATTTAATTGGAAGTTGCCTTGGCTCGCCGCAAAGCCGATCGTGGCGTCATTGCCGAACACTTGCACAGCGACCATCGTCATCGCTTCGCTTTGCGTCGGATTCACTTTCCCCGGCATGATCGAGCTTCCGGGTTCATTGGCTGGAATCGTGATCTCCCCGAGCCCGGAGCGCGGCCCGCTCGCCAGCCAGCGGATATCGTTGGCGATTTTCATCAAATCGGCGGCGAGCGCTTTCAACGCTCCGTGGACATACACGATCTCATCATGGCTTGTCAGTGCATGGAATTTATTGGTTGACGAACGGAACGGATAGCCCGTCTGCGTTTTTAGCTGCTCGGCCACTTGCTCGCCAAATCCCGGCGGCGCATTGATTCCGGTGCCAACCGCCGTGCCGCCGATCGCCAAATCAAGCAGCTTCTCACTCGCCTCTATGATCATCGCCTTGCTTTTATCAAGCATCGCCCGCCAGCCGGAAATCTCTTGTCCAAATGTGAGCGGCGTCGCATCTTGCAAGTGGGTGCGCCCGATTTTGATCGTCTTCCCATATTGGCGTTCTTTGGTCGCGAATGTCCCGATCAAGCCATCAAGCGCTGGCAGGAGGTGCGTTTGGATCTTCGTGAAGATCGCGATATGCATCACAGTTGGGAATGTGTCGTTCGAGCTTTGCGACATGTTCACATCATCGTTCGGGTGAATGCGCCCTTCCCCCTCATCCAGCAGCTCGCTCGCCCGTCTCGCCACGACTTCATTGACGTTCATGTTCGTCTGCGTCCCACTTCCCGTCTGCCAGACGACGAGCGGAAAATGGTCATCCCATTGGCCCGCCAAAATTTCCTCGCACGCGGCCACAATCGCCCGCTGCTTCGCTTCGCTCAGTTTCCCGGCTCTATGGTTGACGATGGCCGCCGCTTTTTTCAACTCGGCATAGGCGTAAATGAGTTCAAGCGGCATCGTTTCTTTGCCGATGCGGAAGTTTTGCCGGCTCCGCTCCGTCTGCGCCCCCCAGTATTTATCGGCCGGCACCCGCACCTCGCCGAGCGAGTCGCGTTCGATTCGTTCGTTCATTGCGTTGTCCTCCTTTGCATCGACATCCCCATTACATTTTTATTCCCATTTTCAGCCGGATCAACGCAACGAAGCGGCTAAAAAGACGCCTATATTCAAAAAAGGGGAATGGTTCGACAATGAAGAAACGATGGGCCCCGCTTCTTATTTTGCTTCTTCTATGGCTTTCCGACTGTTCATTCGGTGATATCAAGCTGCCTACATTAACGTTGACTATCAACAGCGAAACGGTCGACCACCGGCTCGGGATTTATACGTGGTCGACAGGCCGCCGCGGAGTGGTTGCTGATGCTGCGGCCCCGCCGCTGCTCGTCAAAGAACTCAAGCTCCATCCTGCCGCCCCGAGTGCAAAGCTTCACGTTCAATTTGACTACTGCCCAGCGGCAAAAAGAAAAAGAACACCGGGATTACTCCCAGTGTTCTTTGTTTCGCTAGGCGGATTACATCATGCCGCCCATATCCGGCATGTTGTTGTTGCCTTTGTTTTCTTCCGGTTTGTCGGCAACGACCGCTTCTGTCGTCAAGACCATTGCGGCGACAGATGCAGCGTTTTGCAGCGCCGAACGAGTGACTTTCGTCGGGTCAACGATACCAGCTTCGATCATGTCGACCCATTCACCTGTTGCCGCATTGAAGCCGATGCCCGGTTTTTCGTTTTTCAGGCGCTCAACGATGATCGAGCCTTCCAGACCAGCGTTTTGCGCGATTTGACGAACCGGTTCTTCGATCGCGCGCAATACGATTTTCACACCGGTTGCTTCATCGCCTTCCGCTTCGATGGCAGCGACTTTGTTGTAGATGTTCATGAGAGCCGTGCCACCGCCGGCGACAATGCCTTCTTCAACAGCCGCACGAGTCGAGTTGAGCGCGTCTTCGATGCGCAGTTTGCGTTCTTTCAATTCTGTTTCTGTTGCCGCACCGACTTTGATGACCGCTACGCCGCCAGCCAATTTCGCCAAGCGTTCTTGCAGTTTTTCGCGATCGAATTCGGACGTCGTTTCTTCAAGCTGCGCACGGATTTGGTTGATGCGCGCTTTGATGCGCTCCGAATCGCCAGCGCCTTCGACGATCGTCGTCGTTTCTTTCGTGACAACAACTTTCGCCGCACGACCAAGCGACGCGATCGTCGTCGATTTTAATTCACGGCCAAGCTCTTCCGAGATCACTTCGCCGCCTGTCAAAATCGCAATGTCTTCGAGCATCGCTTTGCGGCGATCGCCGAAGCCAGGCGCTTTGACAGCAACCGCATTGAACGTGCCGCGCAGTTTGTTGACAACAAGCGTCGCCAATGCTTCGCCTTCAACATCTTCCGCAATGATCAGGAGCGGACGGCCTTGTTGGACGACTTGTTCTAAGACCGGCAACAGTTCTTGAATGCTCGATACTTTTTTGTCCGTGATGAGGATGTACGGATTTTCAAGGACAGCTTCCATTTTTTCCGTATCCGTAATCATGTACGGTGAAACGTAACCGCGGTCGAATTGCATCCCTTCGACAACGTCGAGTTCCGTCGTGAAGCCTTTCGACTCTTCAAGCGTGATAACGCCATCATTGCCAACGCGTTCCATCGCTTCAGCGATCAATTGGCCGACTTCTTCGTCAGCAGCCGAGATCGCAGCAACTTGGGCGATCGACTCTTTTCCTTTAATCGGTTTGGAGATGGCTTTCAATTCTTCAACCGCAACAGCAACCGCTTTTTCGATACCGCGACGGATGCCCATCGGGTTGGCACCAGCTGCTACGTTTTTCAAGCCTTCGCGGATCATCGCTTGAGCCAATACCGTAGCGGTTGTTGTACCGTCCCCAGCGATGTCGTTCGTTTTGCTGGCGACTTCAGCGACCAATTTCGCGCCCATGTTTTCAAACGGATCTTCGAGCTCGATTTCTTTCGCGATCGTTACCCCGTCATTCGTGATGAGCGGCGAACCGAATTTTTTCTCCAATACGACGTTGCGGCCTTTCGGACCTAATGTGACTTTCACTGCGTCTGCAAGTTTGTCCACCCCGCGCAACATCGCACGGCGCGCTTCTTCACTGAACTTGATTTGTTTTGCCATACCCCGTTACCTCCTTATGAAATTGTTGGACTGCGTGCCACAAGTTAAGTATCCGATTAAGTACCCAGTATGTTTTCGGAATGTTTATGTGATGAACGCATATATTAGCGGATGACAGCCAAAATATCGCTTTCGCGCAAAATTAAGTATTCTTTGCCGTCGTATTTCACTTCTGTGCCCGCATATTTCGAGAAGATAATGCGGTCGCCAACTTCGACTTCCGGCGCGATGCGTTGGCCGTTATCGAGCACGCGGCCTGCACCGACAGCAACAACGCGGCCTTCTTGCGGTTTTTCTTTCGCCGTATCCGGCAGAACGATACCGCTAGCCGTTTTTTCTTCTGTTTCCACGACTTCAATGACAATACGATCGCCTAATGGCTTCAACACGGGGAACAACCTCCTTAACGATAGTTTTCACCGTTCTTATTAGCACTCATCACTATTGAGTGCTAACACACTTATAATATTAATGAACTTCTTTCAGTTTTGCAAGTAGGAAATGCAAAAAAATAACTGTTTTTCTCTCCTAAAGAAGAAAGAGCAAAAGGAGCCGGTTGTTTTGCCTCTACTCCCCATCCGCGCGGAGCCCTTTTTCATTATTGCACATTTCCAAAATCGATAAACGGCACCGGCCCATTTTTTTACAGCGATGAGACAGGCTTGGGGGGCGCAGTTTTCTTACTATTTTCGCCATACATGTGATACAATACGGATATAATTTGAAATAAAAGGGGTAGAGGGTTTGAAACGCAACCACTGGTACGTCATCATCACGTATATCGTCATGCAGCTGTCCGCCTTTGTCGGCGTGCCGCTTCTTCGCGCCCTCGGCGTCGGTCAAGGAGCGGAAAGCCGCCTCGAAGCCGCCAAACTGGCTTCCGGGTATTGGGCGATCATTAGTTTCCTGCTCGCTTTTGTCATTATCCTATGGCTGCTCCGCGGTGACCGCGACGAACGAATGATGCGGCGGCTGCCGCTCGCTTCCTCGTGGATGTGGGCGGTCTTGGGCGTCTTTTTGGCGCTCGCGGCCCAAAGCATCGCCGCCAACATCGAATGGCGGCTGCTCGGCATCAAACCAGGGTCGGAAAATACAAGGCAAATCATCGATATCATCCGCCTGACGCCGCTGTTGGTCGTCGTCACCTCCGTCATCGGCCCGATTTTGGAAGAGCTCATCTTCCGCAAAATCATTTTCGGCTCGCTTTATGAAAAATACAACTTTTGGCTTGCTGCGCTTGTCAGTTCGCTCTTGTTTGCCATTGTCCATATGGAGCCGGAACATTTGCTTCTGTACACATCCATGGGGATGGTATTCGCGTTTTTATACGCGAAAACCGGACGCATTTTCGTACCGATTTTCGCCCATGTCGCCATGAATACGTTCGTCGTCGCCATGCAGACGCTGTTGGCCGACGAGATTGAGAAAATGATGCGCCAGTCCGAGCTGCCGCTCGCCGTTTGGAGGGTTTGGCTATGATGCGAAACCCTCGGCTGTTTTCGCTTCCGTATTTCGTCTTAGGCTTGCTGTTTACGTATTTGGCCATCGAAAGTGCTCATGAAACGGTTTGGAACGTCTCCACCATCGCTTTAGCGGCGCTCGCTGCCTTTGATTTCGGCACCGCCCTTCGCCTTCTTTTCGCCTCAAAACGCTGACCCCCTTCCCGTGATTCGCGCGGGAAGGGACCAGAACATCAATCCCATGACGGCGATCATATCGTGAAAATGGAAACAAAAAAACAAGAGGCCGGCCTCAAAGCCCTGTTTTGCGGCTTTTGAGACAGCCCCTTCGTTTGGCCCGGCCTTGCTCGCTTTCCTCTCAATGTTTTTCGTCCCGCCTCACTCATTGCCTTCCTGCTCGACTGCTCGCTGCGCTTTCCGATAGCCGATGCGCGCCACCCAAATGCTTCCTTCATACAAAATGGTGAGCGGAATCATGACGATCACTTGCGACAGCACATCCGGCGGCGTAATGACCGCCGCTAAAATAAGCAGCGCTAAATACGCATACTTGCGGATGCGAACAAGAAGCTGCGGCGTAATAAGCCCTAAGCGGGTGAAAAACAACACGACGATCGGCAGCTGAAACACGATGCCAAACGGCAGCACGAGCTGAAGCAAAAACTGAAAATATTCATTAATGCCGATCATTTGTTGAACCCCTAGTTGGTCAGCCAGCCGGCTCATAAATCGAACGACAAACGGAAACAAGACGAAATAAGCGAAGCTGACGCCTGCTAAAAAAAGAACGATCGACGCCGGGATATAGCTTAACGTCACTTTCCGCTCTTTTTCATACAGACCGGGGCTGACAAACGCCCAAATTTGATACAACAGCACCGGAGCCGACAGTACAGCCGCGATGACAAAGGCAAACTGAAAATACACTTTAATCGGATCGGTGAGGCGGAAGGCGTTCATGGTCAAATGCTTCGCCTCGGCCGTTCGCTGCAAATACAAAATGACATCATCGACAAAAAAGAAACTAACGACAAGCGCCGCAGCAAAAAAGATGAGCACGATGATGAGCCGTTTTCGCAGTTCACCCAGATGCTCATACACCGACATTTCTTTGTCATTCATTGTTTCTCCATCCTGCCTTGTCATCGGTCGGTTTTCGTTTCTTCGTCATCAGCGAGCCCTTTTGTGGCGTCTTTAAACTCGCGAAGCGACTGGCCGAACGACCGCCCTAATTCCGGCAGCTTTTTCGTGCCAAACAGCAACAAAATCACAGCAACGAGCAACAAATATTTCATGTGTTCTTCTCTCCTTTTTACGATGGCGATGGATAGTTTTTCAAAAAATAGACGAGCGACTGCAGCTCAATGGCTAAATCGATATGATGGACGCGAATATGGTTCGGCACGTTCAACCGCGCCGGAGTAAAGTTTAAAATGCCTTTAATTCCTTGCGCGACAAGGCGGTCGGTCAGCGCTTGAGCCGCGGCGGCCGGCACGGTTAAAATGGCGACCGGGATGTTTTCGTGAAGCCGCTCCTCCAACTCATCGAGATGATAGACCGGCACCCCGCCGACTGTCGTCCCTACTTTCCGCTCATCGACATCAAACGCCATCACGATTTTCGTATTGTTGTTTTTCGAAAAATTATAGTTTAAAAAGGCGGTGCCTAAATTGCCGACGCCAAACAAGGCGACTTCGGTCACCTCATCCTCTTCAAGCGTCCGGCGGAAAAACGACAACAAATAATTGACATTATACCCGTATCCCTTTTTGCCAAGCGCGCCAAAATAGGAGAAATCACGGCGGATCGTCGCCGGATCGACTTTCACCGCCTCGCTCAACTCGGCAGAGGAGACGCGTTGCTTGCCGGAAGCGTGCAAGTTTTTCAAAAACCGATAGTAAAGCGGCAGCCGTTTGGCGGTTGCCTGCGGAATTTTCGGTTGTTCGTTGCTCATGATCTCATCCCCTAGCTAATCGGTTTTCCGTCGGTAATGGCCAGACTTCCCGCCCGTTTTTTCGACCAAATACGTCGGACCGATGACCATTCCTTTATCAAGCGCCTTGCACATATCGTACACTGTCAACGCACAGACCGAAGCGGCCGTCAGCGCTTCCATTTCCACTCCTGTGCTCCCTTTCGTTTTCACCGTTGCCGTGATGACGAGCTTATGCGCTTCTCCATCGTTTTCCCAAGCAAAAGCAATGTCCACACCCTTTAACATAAGCGGGTGACACATTGGAATAAGGTCAGCTGTCTTCTTCGCCGCCATCACCCCCGCCACTTGAGCGACGGCGAGCACATCCCCTTTCTCGATCGCATTGCTCGTCATTTTTTCGTAAATTTCCCGGCTGACAGTCACGCTCGTTTGCGCCACAGCCACTCGCACAGTATCTTCTTTGTGCGTAATATCAACCATTTTCGCGCGCCCTTGTTCATTGAAATGAGTGAACGATGACAATACAATCTCCTCCATTTATACACTATACACGATTTTTCATCATTCGTCTTTGACCGTTTTCGCGACTTGCGTTAAACTATTCGCGAGGTGACGGACATGATCATTTTGCAAGTGCACGGGCTCACGAAATATTTCGGTGCTGACCTTATTTTATCGAATATAAAACTAGAAATACAGTCCCGCGACCGAATCGCCCTTGTCGGCCGCAACGGAGCGGGAAAATCGACATTGTTGAAAATCATCGCCGGTGAACTCTCTTTCGACAGCGGCAAAATCATCAAACCAAACCATATCAAAATCGGCTATTTGGCGCAAAACAGCGGGCTCGACTCGCCGCGTTCCATTTGGGACGAAATGCTTGAGGTATTCACCCCGCTTCTAGGACTCGAAAAACAGCTCGCCGAACTCAGCATGCAACTCGGCGACCCGGACGTACTCGCCGATCCCGCTCGCTATGAAAAAACGCTGAAAATGTATGACGAGCTGCAAGAACAATACAAAGAACAAGGCGGCTACCAATACGAAGCCGACATCCGCTCCGTTTTGCACGGGCTGCAGTTTTCCTCATATGATTATAAAACTACGCCGGTCTCGTCGTTAAGCGGCGGACAGCGGACGCGGCTTGCCCTTGGGAAATTGCTGTTGTCCAAGCCGGATTTATTGATTTTGGACGAGCCGACGAACCATTTGGATCTTGAGACGCTTGCCTGGCTGGAGCAGTACTTGCAAGCCTATCCCGGTGCCGTCCTGGTTGTTTCCCACGACCGCTACTTTTTAGACAAAATCGTCACCGACGTATACGAACTGTCGAATGCCACGCTCAAACACTATGCCGGCAACTACAGCCGCTATTTGGAGTTGCGGGCCGAGCAATACGAACAAGAGTTAAGACGGTACGAGAAACAGCAAGAAGAAATCGCCCGACTCCAAGACTTCATCCAGCGCAACATCGCCCGTGCCTCGACGGCCAAACGGGCGCAAAGCCGGCGAAAGCAACTGGAAAAAATAGAACGGCTCGAACGGCCTGTCGACGATGAAAAATCAGCCTCCTTTTCGTTCTCGATCGATCGACCGAGCGGCTATGAAGTGCTCACCGCTGAAGACATAGCCGTTGGCTATGGCGACGGTGCACCCATCATCCGCCAAATCAGCTTCCGCATCACGCGCGGCGAAAGCGTCGCCCTAGTCGGGCCGAACGGCATCGGCAAGTCGACATTGCTGAAGGCGATCGCCCGAAAACTCCCTATCCAAACAGGAGAGCTCCGCTACGGCGCAAACGTCCAAATCGGCTATTACGATCAAGACCAAGCTGATTTGTCATCGAACAAACGGGTGCTTGACGAGCTGTGGGACGCCTACCCCGAAAAGACAGAAAAAGAAATTCGCACCGTGCTCGGCAACTTCCTGTTTTCCGGCGATGACGTTTTAAAACCGGTCTCCGCTTTAAGCGGCGGGGAGAAAGCACGCCTGGCGCTCGCCAAGCTGATGTTGCAAAAAGCAAATGTCCTTCTTTTGGACGAACCGACAAACCATCTAGACCTCGACAGCAAAGAAGTGCTCGAGCAAGCGCTCATCGACTACCCGGGAACGATTTTGTTCGTTTCCCACGACCGCTATTTCATCAACCGAATCGCAACAAAGGTGTTTGAACTTTCCAGCGGAGGCCTAACGGAATACTTAGGCGACTATGATTACTACATCGCCAAAAAAGAAGAAATGCGCGAATTGGCGCTCCTGAACGTCCGCCCGACAGAAACGGCAAGTGATTCTGCCAAAACGACATACGAGCAAGAAAAAGAGGAAAAAAAACGACGGCGCCAGCGCCAACGCCGCTTGGATGAAATCGAAGCCGAGATTGCAGCGCTTGAAGCACAAATCGCTGAGATCGAGCAAAAACTTTGTGATCCATCCGTTTACGGCGACTATGAGACGATGCAACGATTGACGCAAGAAAACGACGAGCGGAAGCAGCGAGTCGAAACGTTATTGGCCGAATGGGAACAGCTTTATACTTCACTATAACCGACAACCCGCCTCTAGTTTCGGCGGGTTGTTCTTTAGTTAGTCACATTATCCACAAAAGAATCCACAATTTCCACCATGGAATATAAGTTATTCACCAACTTTTCCACATTATCCACAAAAAACATCTTCCTTTTGCACAAAAATCGCTGTGTATTGTTTTTCTTATGTTGATCATGTTTTACCGCTTTTTCCACATTGTCCACAGATTTGTGGATAAAAATATACACAAACTTTTTTCACATGAAAACAAAAAGGACGATCCGTTTGCCTGCCGCAAACGGATCGCCCTTCGGTGTCTTTCGCGTTTCAGCCAACTGCCTAGACAAGCGGCAAGCTTGGATTGGCGTTGAGCGCCAAATCAGCCCGCTTTCCTTGTTGATATAACACTGTTCCCGCAACGGCAATCATCGCAGCATTATCGGTGCATAGCGATAACGGCGGGATGACAAGCTCCACATCGGGGAGCTCTTTCATTTTATCCTGCAGTGCAGCCCGCAGCCCGCGGTTGGCCGCCACCCCCCCGGCGAGCAGCACTTGCCGTACGCGGTATTCTTTGGCGGCCTGCACCGTTTTCGTCACCAGCACATCGACGACGCTGGCCTGAAAGCTCGCGGCCATCTGTCTCGGATCGATCTCCTCGCCGCGCTGCTTCGCGTTGTGGAGCGCATTGAGAACCGCCGATTTTAAGCCGCTGAAGCTGAAATCATACGAACCTTCCTCAAGCCACGCTCGCGGCAAATCAATCACTGGCTCTCCCTCATGAGCCAGCCGGTCGATGTGCGGTCCTCCTGGGTACGGAAGGCCTAAAGCCCGCGCCACCTTGTCATACGCCTCACCGGCAGCGTCATCGCGCGTTTCACCGATCACCGCAAAATTCCCATGCTCCTTCATGAACACGAGTTCCGTATGACCACCGGAAACGACGAGCGCCAACAGCGGAAACTTCATTTCAGCCACTAATTGATTGGCGTAAATATGACCGGCGATATGATGCACCCCAATAAGCGGCAATCCATGGGCAAACGCTAACGCTTTCGCCGCGTTGACCCCGACAAGAAGCGCTCCGACAAGCCCCGGTCCGGCCGTCACCGCCACCGCATCAAGGCCCGCAAACGATACGCCGGCCTGCTGCATCGCTTCTTCAATAACGAGCGTAATTTGCTCCACATGATGGCGGGAAGCAATTTCCGGCACGACGCCGCCAAACCGCCGATGGCTTTCCATTTGCGACGCCACTACATTCGATAAAACCTCTCTTCCGTTTTTCACAACTGCTGCCGCCGTTTCATCGCAGCTCGTTTCAATGCCTAACACATATACGTCCTCATTCATCTCAGCTTCACCCACATGACTAACGCGTCTTCAAAGTTATCCGGATAATACCGTTTGCGAATGCCTCCGTTGCGAAACCCTAGCTTTCGGTACAGCGACTGGGCAACATGATTGGACACGCGCACCTCAAGCGTCATCGTCGCCGCCCCGTGCTGCCTGGCCATGTCCATCAAGCGTCGCATGAGCGCTTCACCAAGCTTTTGCCCACGAAACTGCGGTAACACGGCTACATTCGTCACATGCGCCTCATCGATGACAAGCCACATCCCACCATACCCGATGATCCGCCCGTTGTACACCATGACGATATATTTGGCGTAGCGGTTGTACATGAGCTCGTTGTAAAACGATTCACGGCTCCAAGGCGAAGTAAACGATGCCCGCTCGACTTGCACGACTTCATCAATGTCATGAATGGTCATTGGCCGAAATTGAACATTGATCCCCATCGTTCTGTTCCCCTTTTTGTTTCGCGAGCCATTTCGCCTCCGCCTCGGCAAGGCGGAGGTAGTTCGGCACAAACACATGGGCGTTCTCGCGCTCTTTTTGTTTGCCGAGCATCACCAACTCGCTCGGACGCGGCAACGCCAAAGACGGCGGGGCCACGTGAACCCGTTCGCCTAAATGACTTCGAAACAAATCACGATATAGCGGTGCATCCGCACCAATGAACAATACATCCTCTTCCCGCTCGCTCAACCGACGCGCCCACTCATCCGCCGCCACAATCCGGTCCTCCTCAAGACAGCGGAGCGCACCGCCTTCGTAGCGATAAAGCCCGGTGTAAATTTGTCCGCGCCGTGCGTCAAACAGCGGAACGATCACCCCAGGAAAATAACGGCCATTGGCGGCGAGCACTTCAAGGCTCGACACTCCGGCGATCGGAATACCGAGCGACCAGGCAAGCGTTTTCGCAATCGTCACGCCGATCCGCACCCCGGTATACGACCCCGGCCCTTTCGCTACAACGATTAAATCGAGATCTTTTGGAGCAACGTCACATCGTCGAAGCAACAACTCAATGGCTGGCATCGCCCGGGATGAATGGTCTTTTTTCACATTGGTGATGAATTCCCCTTTCACGACATCACCATCTACCAACGCAATGCCAAGCGGCATATTCGATGTATCAATTCCCAATACTTTCATGACGGAAAAATCTCCTTGCACAACTGTTCATAACGCTCTCCCGACGGCTCAAAGCGAAGCAACCGCTCATCGCCGCCACGATGAAACAAGAAAACGGTCAGCCGTTCCTCAGGCAACTGGCCGGCGATCAAATGCGCCCATTCAACAACCGTAACACCATCGCCAGCAAAATATTCGTCAAATCCAAGATCTTCCCATTCATCTTCAAGTCGGTATACATCCATATGATAAAGCGGAAGCCGACCATCATATTGCTTAATAATCGTAAACGTTGGGCTATTGACCGTTTGCGTAATGCCCAGCCCTTCAGCAAGACCTTTCGTAAACGTCGTCTTTCCCGCCCCGAGATCACCTTCTAATGCGATGACCATTCCCCGCTCAAGATGTTCCGCCAGCCGGCGGGCCACCGACTTCGTTTCTTCCGGAGAATGCACCAAAATTTCAATTTTTTTCATTTTGTTCTACCTTATCCCCTTTTATCATCTTCACTCTTGCTTTTGAAATTGTATCATATCCGAACATCTTGCCGCCACTTCCAAAACGAAAAATAGGCATAGGAGAAAGGGAAAAACAAAAAGGACGATCCCGCGCAGCCTTTTGGCTCGCTGACAGATCGCCCTGTTGCGCAATCGCCCCTAAAAAGAAAAAGGGAATGAGGCGTGTCGAAACTCCCTGGTGAATGAAGCTGCCTAGCAGCGACCTACTCTTGCAGGGGCGCTGGCCCCAACTACCATCGGCGCTGGAGGGCTTAACTTCCGTGTTCGGGATGGGAACGGGTGTTTCCCCTCCGCCATAGCCACTAGGCAAGCGGTTGGATTTTGACATCATTTATTATACTTGAAAAACAAACAATGTCAAGAAGGAAATTCATTCCTTCAAAACTAGATAACCGTCGGAAGAAGCCGCTCGCCTGCGCTTTTCGCATTGTCCAGCTCCGGCTCGCCGATAAGCGGGCGGCCTCCACTTTTCTTGCTGTCCAGTTCCAGCGCCTAGCTCTCTTCTGCCAAATAACCTTCCCCCTCGGGGTGCAAGCACCCCTGCGGGTGAAGAACATTTGGCTTCGAGAGCTAAACGCGGCGCTTCTGCTTTTCTAGGTTAAGCCCTCGATCG
>NZ_JHUS01000006.1:0-70689 GCF_000691465.1 Geobacillus sp. CAMR5420 | reverse complement strand
TTTGGCTCGGGTTCCCCGGAGTTATCCCGGTCTTGCGGGCAGGTTGCCCACGTGTTACTCACCCGTCCGCCGCTGACCAAACCAGAGCAAGCTCCGATTTGGTCCGCTCGACTTGCATGTATTAGGCACGCCGCCAGCGTTCGTCCTGAGCCAGGATCAAACTCTCCAAAGAAAGTTGATTGGCTTTTTGCTTCAGCCGCAGCACCAAAGGCGCTAAACGACCTCCGCTTTTCGTCGCGCTTCGTTTCGTTCAGTTTTCAAGGAACGAAATAATCCTATGGACTCTTCATGGAGCGGGTGATGGGAATCGAACCCACGACATCAGCTTGGAAGGCTGAGGTTTTACCACTAAACTACACCCGCATAATTTTTGATGAAACACCCATCACAATCTTTCATGCCCCTTCCTCTGCCAGCCGATTCAAAGAAGCTGGATGCGTCGGGGCAACTCGAAGCGTATTCGGCGAAGTGAAGGCTCGTGGCTGAGGTTTTACCACTAAACTACACCCGCATAATATTTAGTTCAACAAAATCGGGAAGACAGGATTTGAACCTGCGACCCCATGGTCCCAAACCATGTGCTCTACCAAGCTGAGCTACTTCCCGATGATGGCGCGCTCGAGAGGATTCGAACCCCTAACCTTCTGATCCGTAGTCAGATGCTCTATCCAATTGAGCTACGAGCGCAATAGATTATTGCACCAAAGAGACGGATTATATTTTAGCAACTCGCTGTGTTGCTGTCAATAGTTTATCTAAAAAATGCGGTCGAGAGGACTTGAACCTCCACGGGGTCGCCCCCACTAGGCCCTCAACCTAGCGCGTCTGCCATTCCGCCACGACCGCATATTGACTAATCAGTGCGGGTGGAGGGACTTGAACCCCCACGCCGTGAGGCGCCAGATCCTAAGTCTGGTGCGTCTGCCAATTCCGCCACACCCGCTAATATGGTGAGCCATGGAGGACTCGAACCTCCGACCCTCTGATTAAAAGTCAGATGCTCTACCTACTGAGCTAATGGCTCATGGTGATCATAACACTCTAAGTACTGATGAACTCTACCTGCCTCTTCCTCTACCAGCTGTTTCAAGGAAGCCCGGTGCGTCGAGGCAACTCGCAGCGAGCTCGAAGATGCAGCGCTCGTTACTGAGCTAATGGCTCATGTATTTAACACATAAAAATGGCTGGGCCAGCTGGATTCGAACCAGCGCATCACGGAGTCAAAGTCCGTTGCCTTACCGCTTGGCTATGGCCCAGCGATTTAGTGCAATGGCGGTCCCGACGGGACTCGAACCCGCGATCTCCTGCGTGACAGGCAGGCATGTTAACCACTACACTACGGGACCACAAATCGCGGGGATCACCCCGCGCTATTCAGTGACCCGTACGGGATTCGAACCCGTGTTACCGCCGTGAAAGGGCGGTGTCTTAACCACTTGACCAACGGGCCACGCATATACGTATTGGAGTGGCGGAGAAGGCGGGATTTGAACCCGCGCGCCGTAAAGCCACGACCTAACGGTTTAGCAAACCGTCCCCTTCAGCCACTTGGGTACTTCTCCAAAGAAATGGCTCCGCAAGTAGGATTCGAACCTACGACCTACCGGTTAACAGCCGGTTGCTCTACCGCTGAGCTATTGCGGAATGATGAAAAATTATATGTCATGCATATCTTTACGATGTGCTCGTTGCCTCTTCCTCTGCCAGCTAATTCAAGGAAGCGAGATGCGTCGAGGCAACTCGCAGCCAATTCGAAGATGTGAGGCTCGTCGCTGAGCTATTGCGGAATGATGTTTGACAATCGACATTGTTTATTATATTGAGCAACTTGTCGTTTGTCAATACGTTTTCCCGCAACTTCCTCTGCTGTTTTCCGCCGTTTAGCGACGGCTTTTATAATTTAGCACACGATCATCCTGATTGTCAACCTTTTTTCGCAAAATGTTTTGTTTGATTATTGGCGTTGACTGGACATTATAGTTTAACAATTCTTGACGAAAAGGCAGCTTGTCTATTTTCTCGACTGACGAACACCAAGGCGTGACGGAAGACCGAACAGCCACCCGCTTCACAGACCCATGCATGGGTCTGAAAGCGGCGTTGTTCAGTCGCCCGACAGTCGATCAAATGCCGAGGCTATGGAAAAGCTGCAAATGTTAAAGTTTCAAATTGCATCTACTCTGAAAATACCTGAGCTTCAAAATGTGTAAAACTGTAATATTCGACATAGAGATATTTTCATCCTTCCGATGGCAACCAAATTTTTTTGTCATGGAAGTCTAGGATCGTTTGAGCTTGCTTCGGCAGCGGCCGCAAACATAACGGTCTATGTTGATCCGTCTTTTGCGGCGGTAGGTGAGGCCGCATGACGTGCAAATGTATGTGTAGATCGTTTTCGGCGCTTTTGTATTTCGAGCAAGCGGACGACAATAGCGAGGCGCCCCCACTTTTTGCAGCAGTTCGCGGAAGTCGCGGTCGCGGTGGCGGTAGCCTTTTCCCTCAAGGTGCAAGTGGTAATGGCAAAGCTCGTGTTTGATGATGGCGATCAATTCTTCCTCGCCGAACTGCTCGTAATGTTTTTTATTGAGCTCAATGTTGTGCGTTTGCAACATGTAGCGCCCGCCGGTGGTGCGCAAACGAGGGTTGAAGAAAGCGGTATGGCGAAACGGCTTGCCGAACACGCGAATGGAAATTTGTTCGACAAGGGCTTGCAGCTGCTTTTGGTCCATGGCGGGTCTCTCCTTCATCTTTTGGCACAGGACAATTCACCATTACATACATATATATTACCTTTCCACTGTCAGGGAGGTGACTGATTTTGCCTACATGGCTGAAAAATCAGATGAGACGAGCCTACTATGAGAAAAACCGTGAGCAAATTAAACTGTTGAACCAATGCTGGTTTTTTTATCGGAGAAAACACTGCTCCTAAGGCAGTGCTTTCTCCATTTCACTCTTTCGGCGGCACCATCGACAGCGATATTCTTCCCTTCGCCACATCGACATGCTCGACCCATACTTTGACGACGTCGCCGACCGAAACGACATCGAGTGGATGGCGCACGTATTGTTTGCTTAGTTTGGAAATGTGCACGAGCCCGTCCTGTTTGACCCCAATGTCGACAAAGGCGCCGAAGTCAACGACGTTGCGCACGGTTCCTTCCAGCTCCATGCCTGGCTTCAAATCTTCCATCTTCAACACATCTTTGCGTAATAGCGGCTTGGGCAGCTCGTCGCGCGGATCGCGCTCTGGGCGGCACAACGCGTCAATGATGTCGCGCAACGTCAGTTCTCCGATGCCGAGCTCGGCAGCCACCATCTCGACTTCGATGGCTTGCAGCGCCTGGCGCAGTTCATCACTGCCAATGGCGGCGGTCGTAAATCCTAACTTACGCAACAGTTGCTTCACTTCCGCGTACCGCTCGGGGTGAATCGGCGTGCGGTCAAGCGGTTCGTCGCCATCAACGATGCGCAAAAAACCGATGCACTGCTCGTACGTTTTCGCTCCGAGCCGAGGAATCGTTTTCAGCTCTTCGCGGTTGCGGAATTTCCCTTGCTCTTCGCGACGCTTGACGATGTTTTCTGCAACGGTTTTCGTGAGCCCGGACACGTACTGAAGCAGGGAGACGGAGGCAGTGTTGACGTTGACACCGACTTGATTGACGACCGTCTCGACGACGAAACGAAGCGACTCGGCAAGCTTTTTTTGCGACACATCGTGCTGGTATTGGCCGACGCCGACCGATTTTGGATCGATTTTGACAAGCTCGGCGAGCGGGTCTTGGACGCGGCGGGCGATCGAGACGGCGCTCCGCTCTTCGACTTGCAGGTCGGGAAACTCAGCGCGTGCAAGGTCGGAAGCAGAGTAGACGCTCGCTCCTGCTTCATTGACAATCAAATAAAAGATATCGCGTTGCACATGCTTCAGCGTGTCGGCGACAAACTGTTCGGTTTCCCGAGATGCTGTTCCGTTGCCAATCGCGATCATATCAACGTGATAGTCATCAAGCAGGCGAAGAAGTTTCGCGCGCGCCTCTTCTTTTCGCTCTTGCGGCGGATGCGGATAGATCACATCAATGCGAAGCAGTTTCCCCGTTTCGTCGACAACGGCGAGCTTGCACCCAGTCCGATAGGCTGGGTCGATGCCGAGCACCGTTTTTCCTTTGAGCGGCGGCTGGAGAAGCAGTTTGCGCAAGTTTTCAGCGAAAATATGGATGGCCCGCTCCTCCGCTTTCTCCGTCAACTCGTTGCGGATGTCGCGTTCAATGGCAGGCTCCATCAGCCGCTTGTATCCGTCCTCGATCGCTTCTGCCACGATGGGAGCGGCCGGGGACGATTCATCAGCGACTGTTTTTCGCCGCAAATAGCGAATGATGTCCTCAACAGGCGCCTTGATCGAGACGCGCAGCACCTCTTCCTTTTCACCGCGGTTTAACGCCAACACGCGGTGCGGAACGATTTTAGCGAGGGGTTCCTCGTAGTCGTAGTACATTTCGTACACACTCTTTTCGTCCTTTTCCGGCGCTTTGGCAACCGAAGCAATCGTTCCTTTCCGCCGCGTCTCGTCGCGCACCCATTGACGAAGAGCAGCGTCATCTGCCACTTTTTCGGCGATGATATCTTTCGCACCTTGAAGCGCCTCTTCAACGGTTGCGACTCCTTTATCTTCGTTGACGAACATTTCGGCCTGTTGTTCCGGAGTTGGGGCCGGTGGACACGAAAGGAGCCATTCGGCAAGGGGTTCAAGCCCTCTCTCTTTTGCGATTGTTGCTTTCGTGCGCCGCTTTTGCCGATATGGGCGGTATAAATCTTCGACTTGTTGCAACTTCGTGGCCTCAAGAATGTCGCGCTTTAACTCTCCCGTCAACTTCCCTTGCTCATCAATGAGGCGAATCACTTCCTCTTTCCGTTGCTCTAAATGCTGCAAATACTCCCATCTCTCAAGCACTTCACGAATTTGCACTTCATCGAGCGCCCCAGTCATTTCTTTCCGGTAGCGGGCGATAAACGGGATCGTGTTTCCTTCTCGATGGAGCGCAATGACGTTTTCGACTTGCTTTGCTGCCAGCTGCTGCTCGGCGGCAATGACTTCAATGAGCCGCTGTTCGTTAGCCAAGCGATTCCCTCCTTAATGATATGGGACTTGAACGCTCTCCCACCTACGCTAACGCTTCGAGGTGGAAGTGGGGGATGAATCGGTTTAGGATAATAAAAAAAGCGCTACCTGTACGCAGCTGCTTTGTGAAACAGTATACATAGATGAAAATGGAAGGACAGACCGTTCCGGAAAGGCCGATCTGCCCGTCTCACCAACGTGAACACTCGATAATCAAGACCGATGCCGCACGTCAACGCCGCTTTCCCCATCCGCTCGGCCGCCCGTTGGCAACCGAAAACGCCGTTTCTCCTGTTCGCTGTTATGCCAAAAGCAAAGGTTTTTCGCTCTATCAAAAGTCGATCAGCCCTAAGCTAATTTGCAGCGCCTCATCGACTTTATCCATCATTTCATCGTCCAAATGAGTGATTTTATCGGTCAGCCGTTGCTTGTCGATCGTGCGAATTTGCTCAAGCAAAATGACCGAATCGCGTTCAAACCCGTAGCGTTTCGCGTCAATCTCGACATGCGTCGGCAGCTTCGCTTTTTGGATTTGCGCCGTAATCGCCGCGACAATCACCGTCGGGCTAAAACGATTGCCGATATCGTTTTGGATCACCAACACGGGGCGCACGCCGCCCTGCTCCGAGCCAACAACCGGGGAAAGGTCCGCAAAATACACGTCGCCACGTTTGACAATCAAAGCATTACCCCCCGCTAACTAAGCGTTCAACGGTGTGGTCGGCCTCGTATTCAGCATGAAACGCTTCAGAAGCGATAGATAAATTGATTTTCGCCATTTCCATGTAGCCTCGTCTCATCGCCTCGCGAATTTGCCGTTTCTTCCGCTCGCGAATGTACATTTTCGTCGCTTGATAAATGAGTTCATTGCGGTTGCCGTTTTCCTGCTTTACGAGCACGTCCAGTTCTGTCAGCAGCGACTGCGGCAAACGAACGACGATTTCCGCTGTTGCGCCAGATTCCGACACAAATATACACCTCCACGAACTGCAGCCATTGATTGCTTCCACTTCATGATACCATTAAACAACGGCGCTGCAAAGTCATTTCTCCATTTTCTATCCTTTGTCTTCCGAAACAGATTATGCATCGCTTCATCCGCGACCAACGGCGTTTCTCACTCCCATTATACGCTTATTTCGGAAAAAAATACGGGGCACCCGGTAGCTGATCGTGCACGGCACTTCATAATTGATTGTGCCCAAATGGCGGGCGACATCATCGATGGAAATGACTTCGTCCCCTTGGCGGCCGATTAATGTCACCTTCGTTCCGACAGGCAGCGGCCCCGGCAGGCGGATCATGCATTGATCCATGCAGATACGGCCGACGATCGGCGCCCGCTGCCCGCCAACAAGCACATGAAAGTGCTGCAGGCGGCGCAGCCAGCCGTCCGCATAACCGATCGGAATCGTGCCGATCCACTCTTCCGTCTGCGCGGTGTACGTCGCACCGTAGCTCACCTTTTCGCCTGGTTGCAGCTTTTTGACGTGTACGAGGCGGCTATGGAGCGAAAACGCCTCTTTCAATTCGTATGGGAGGAGCGGCTTGATGTCCGGCGATGGGGCGAGCCCGTACATCGAAATGCCAAAGCGAACCATGTTGAACGCTCGATCGGAAAAACGAAGGGCCGCCGCGCTGTTGGCGCAATGAACGAGCGGCGGCCGCGACGGCAGCCAGTCAAGCATATGCAAAAAGCGGGCGTATTGATAAGAAAAGTAATCCGTATTCACTTCATCAGCGGTCGCAAAATGCGTATACACCCCTTCAAGCACAAAGGGCGGATGGCGATCGATCAAGGCCGCTATTCGCTTTGTCTCCTCTTCGTCTTTAACCCCAAGCCGTCCCATTCCTGTGTCCATCTTTAAATGGAAATGAATCGGGGTCGAACCGTTATACAGCGATGACGCCTCCTCGAGCCAATCAGAGCGAAACACGGTTAAGGCGATGCGGTGTTCGGCGGCCAACGCCACATCCTCGGGACGAGACGCCCCAAGCACTAAAATCGGGGCATCGATGCCTTTTTTTCGTAAGGCAAGCGCCTCGTCCAAAAAGGCGACGGCCAAGCGGGAAGCGCCCGCTTCGAGCGCCGTTGCCGCCACTTGGGCATCGCCATGCCCGTAGGCGTTCGCCTTGACAACGGCCATAATTTGCGTGCCCTCCGGCAAAAAGCGGCGCAAATTCGCGACGTTGTCGTAGATGGCATCTAGATCAATTTCCACCCACGTATCGCGGTGAAACTCGTCCATCCTCTCTCGCTGCCTTTCTAGTCATAGCCAGTTTGAAAGCGCTTGAATCGATTGGATTCCTTTTTTAGTTTACCATGTTCCTGGGGAAGAAGGAATAGGATGAGCGGCGGAAAAATGAGAAAAACGGCGGAAAACATTGGAGATAGCAACAATTCGTCCACTGGCATGCCTTCACTGCTTCTGCACAAAAACAAAAAGCAGCTTCTCCGCTTCAACGCGGAGAGCCGCCTGTTTGCAAAACCGCACTGTCATTTTGCCGCTTTTTCTTGCACTGAGCTGGCGACCATCACCATTTCTTCCGGCGTCAAATCGTCCGAGGCGAGCGTAAACTCCGCCCCATTGTACCACCATGTCAACGTTCGGTCGGTGAGGGCGCCAATGGTGAATCCTAAATCAACCGGGTCGCCGTTGACAAGAACTGGCATGCTTGTCGCCGGAAGCACATCCGCTTTTTCTTGCACGAGCGTAAACGATTTTTTGCCGCCGAATGTCATAATGACGCGCGTGCCGTTTTCACCTTTCACTTCTTTTTCCTCGAGCGCTTGAACCCCTTTCGGAAGCTGACTCGGGTACATGACGGCCATCACTTGCTCTTTTCCTTCGGCCATCGTTGGCACCTCAAGACGGGCGCCAGTCATGTTTTTCTTTGTATCAAACGCGTCATCATCAAACTTTTTGTTAAACTCGACGTTGGAAAACTCGACCGTCAACAGCGCTTTCCGGTCCGTATCCATCACTTTGACCGAGACGGGCGCCAAATCTTTTTTGCGCAGTGTAATCTCTTGGGTTGGAATGACTTCGCTGTTCGGGTAGTTCGTTTTCGTCTCAAACACATAGTAATCGTCCGTCGCCTTAAACTTCGCCTTCGAATCGCTCAAAATGTCTTTGACGAGCGATTCGTACAAATACGCTTGGCTGCTGTTTTTCGGCCAATCGCTCACAAACTTGAAGGTTTTGTTGAGCGCCGGCGTGAAGACGAACACCCCTTCGTCATTGCGCAAAATCATTTGGCTTTGTCCTTTGTCGGCGTTTTTCAAGCTGACGCGGTAGTAGGACGGCTGCTTGTGCCACACTTCAACATGATACACTTGCGGCTTCTCACCGGTGCGGAACGTCATTTTCGCCTCAGCCTGATAACCCGTCATCTCATCGACCTTTTCATCAAGCGCCTTCAGCACCTCTTCCTGCGATTTCGACCCGCAGCCAGCCAAAGCAAACAGAAAAATGATGCCGACCAACGCCATCAGCACGTTTCTGCCCATCGCTTCAACCCCTTTGCCTCATATATCGATTTCTACCCATGCACTACAATATATGAGACAACTTTCGGGAATATGCAGACTAGCCATGGCAAGCATCAGCCGGCGTCATCGGTCCAAGGCGCTCAATGACGACTTGGGCGACGGCGTAATCGCGGCTATGGGAAATGGACAGATGAACCGTCTCGCCATCGCGGCGGGCAGCAATGCTCGGCTTTCCGTGCTCATCGGAAACGATCTCGATGTCTTGAAACGATAGATGCCGCCCGATCCCCGTTCCGAGCGCTTTGGCGTACGCTTCTTTAGCCGCAAATCGCCCGGCGAGAAACTCTGCCTGTCTTGCGGGCGGCAACTCGCCAAACTGCGCTTTTTCACGCGGCGTCAAAATTCGCTCTGGAAATTTGCGGCTCCGCTCAAGAAGGGAGCGGATCCGTTCCAACTCTACAATATCAATGCCAATGCCGACGATCACTGCTTCCTCACCTATCCTATCCGCCCTGATGGTCGGACAAATTTTTTATGAGAGACCCGCATAAGATGGCTTATAAAAAACGCCCCATTTCCGCGAAGAAGGGAGACCAACCCGTGTTTCAACATGCAAGCGATGTCCGCTCATTTGTCCGCCTTTATCCCGTCGTTGCCGCCTTATTATTGGTCCATATCGCCGCATGGCTGTTGTTTTCTCTTCCCTTGACAGCGCTTGAACCCATTTGGCAATACGCCGTCGGGACGAACGGCGCGATCCGCCATGGAGAGTGCTGGCGGCTTGTCAGCCCAATCGTGCTGCATCGCGATTTCCACCATATGGCCGCCAACAGTTTGTCCTTATGGCTGTTTGGCCCCTGGCTGGAGCGCGCACTTGGGAAAAGAAAGTTTTTGTTTCTGTATATCGGAGGCGGAATCGGCGCCAATGTCGCCACTTTATTCCTTCTGCCGCCGCTGTACACCCATGTCGGGGCGTCGGGCGCCATTTTCGCCTTGTTTGGCATGTACAGCTACCTCGCCCTATTCCGCCGCGACTTAGTCGCCCCCCGCCACGCCCAGCTGCTGCTTTCGGTCATGGCGGTTCATTTGCTGATTGGCATCATGACACCACATGGGAATTTATTGGCCCATCTATTTGGCTTCGCCGTCGGCGGCCTGCTTGCCCCCTTTTTGTCCATCCGCCCCAAGCGGCCGTCGTTTTACATGCCTCGGCTATGAAAAAACGGCGCTTAATGCGCCGTAATCCGCCGTTTCTTCGTCCGGCTGCGGGCTGAGCCGTCCGGGCGGCCGCCCCGTTTTTTCTCCCGCTTGACCGCTAAAGGCGGCTCTTCCGTCAATTGCACCGGCGTCGTATCCGGCTCGCGCGTCAACATTTTCAAGCAGGCAGCGACAATCGTTACCGAATCGTGCTCTTCAAGCAATTCTTCCGCTGCCCGTTTGTAAAATGACAGGTTTTCGGTCTCCACGACGTTGAGAAGCTTTTCGATAGCGATACGCTGTTGGCCTTCGAGCGCCTCATCAAGTGTCGGCGGCTTCATCCGCTCCATTTTCCGCTTCGTCGTCCGCTCAATATGGTGAAGCTGGCCGATCTCCCTTGGAGTGACAAACGTCATCGCCACCCCTGTCTTGCCGGCGCGCCCGGTGCGCCCAATCCGGTGGACATAGCTTTCCGGGTCTTGCGGAATATCAAAGTTGTACACGTGCGTTACGCCGGAAATATCCAAGCCGCGCGCCGCAACATCCGTCGCCACTAAAATTTCAATCGCACCTTCCTTAAACTTGCGCAGCACCGACAGCCGTTTCGCTTGGCTTAAATCACCGTGAATGCCTTCCGCTGCATAGCCTCGCAAGTTGAGCGCCTCTGCCAGCTCATCGACACGACGCTTCGTGCGGCCGAACACGATCGCGAGCTCCGGCGCCTGAATATCAAGAAGCCGCGTCAAAATGTCAAATTTCTTTTTCTCGTGCACTTCTAAGTAGTACTGTTGAATGTTCGGCACGGTCATTTCCTTTGCCTTCACTTTGACAAGTTCCGGCTCGTTCATGAAGCGCTCGGCAATGCGGCGAATCGGATCCGGCATCGTCGCCGAGAACAGCAACGTCTGCCGCTCGGCCGGCACATGGCTTAAAATCGCCTCAATATCTTCGATAAAGCCCATATTGAGCATTTCATCCGCCTCATCGAGAACGACCGTATGCACATGCTCAAGGCGGAGCGTCCCGCGGTTGATATGGTCGATAATACGGCCCGGCGTCCCGACGATCACGTGCGGATGTTTTTTCAAAGCGCGGATTTGCCGGTCGATATCTTGACCGCCGTAAATCGGCAAGACGCGCACGCGCTTGACGGCGCCGATTTTGTACAGCTCTTCTGATACTTGGATGGCGAGCTCACGCGTCGGCGCGACAACGAGCGCTTGAACAGCGCTGTTTTTCACATTCACTTTCTCAACGATCGGAATGCCAAACGCCGCCGTTTTCCCCGTTCCGGTTTGCGCTTGACCGATTACGTCTTTATTTTGCAGACTGAGCGGAATCGTCTTCGCTTGAATCGGAGTCGTCTCTTCAAACCCCATCCGCTCGATCGCTTTCATCACTTCTTGGCTTAATCCTAATTCTTGAAATGTCGTCAATGTTATCCAAACTCCTTATAAAAAATCGTCCCTTTATCCGAGAGAAAGGTTTGACAGTTATCATACCATGTTATGCGGTGATTTGCAATGATGGGCATGGGCAGCGCGCAAAAATGTTTCCACCTCAGCAAACAGAACGTGCCGGCCGATGCTATGACAAACATGATGGAACGAATTGGGCAAAAGCAACAGCTTTTTTTCTGAAGACCCCATGCGTTCATATAAATAGCAGGCGCTTTTTAACGGCACGATCCCATCTTTTTCCCCCTGGACAATGAGCACAGGCGCCGCAACATGCGGGAGGCGGGGCCGCACATGGCGGACGAGCTTGCGAAACTCTCTGACAGCGGAAAACGGGGTCGCCATCATTTTGTTTCGATAGCGGAGAAACAGCGGGTGCTCCCGCGCTCCGCGCCAGCCGTTGGCAAACATTTCACGGATGTCGCGCCATAATTGGCGCGGGTTGACATAGTAAAACGCAGCGCTTAGCAGCACGAGTTTGGCGACCGGGTATTTTTCCGCCAAGTAGACGGCGATCACTCCACCCATTGAAAACCCAATGACATACACCACACTGCAACGGCGATGGAGCGCTAAAAACGCTTGTTCCGCCGCCGCGATCCATTGGTCGTATGCAATTCCTTTCAGCCGCAGTTCGCTTCCGTGGCCCGGCAAGGTCGGCGTTTCGATCATCCAATCGGTCCGCTCCCGCAAATAATCGGCCAGCGGCGCCACTTCTTCTGGACTTCCCGTAAACCCGTGAATACATAAACAGCCGATCATCATTTCCACCCCCGCCCGAATGAAAAGCGGCGCCTGTGACGCCGCTTTTAGTTTCTCTCGGGTTGCTTGATGTTACACCCAATATCGAAGCAACTCTTCCAATTTCATGCCGCGCGATGCTTTCAATAAAACAATGTCATCCGAAGTCGCGACGGAACGCACGGCCTCGGCCAACGCTGCTTTATCGTCGAACTCCCTCACCCGCCCATCATCAAAAAATGGGGCAGCCGCCGCGGCGATATGGTGCGCCAGCGGCCCGTAAGTGAACACATAGTCCACCATTCCCGGCCGCAACACCTCCCCGATCTCTCGATGAAACGCCACTTCTTCGTCACCAAGCTCCAACATATCGCCCAATACGGCGATTTTTTGCCGGTAGCCGCCTAATTCCCCAAGCAGCGTCAAGGCGGCGCGCATCGATGTCGGGCTAGCATTGTAGGCGTCATTAATGACGGTAAAGCCATATTTCGTCTTGACGACTTCCGTACGCATGCGCGTCACTTGCAGGCGGGAGAGAGACGCATCAATGCCTTCCCAATCGATGCCGAAAAAGCGGGCGACCGCAATGGCGGCGAGCGCGTTGTACACATGATGCTTGCCTAATACCGGCATAAACAGCGTCCGGCCGGGGAGCGCATTGATGACAAACGATGTTCCTCCCGCTTCAATGCGCACATCGGTCGGATAGTAATCGTTCTGTTCGCCCGCCCCGAACGTCACGACATGGCGGGGAAGCGGCAACTTCGGCACGCGCTCCGTCAAGAGCGGCTCATCGCCGTGGTAGACGAATAAACCATCATGGTGCAAACCCGCCAAAATTTCCAACTTCGCCTTGGCGATGCCTTCCCGCGACCCGAGCTCCTGCAAGTGTGCTTCTCCGATATTCGTGATGACCGCTGCGTCCGGACGGGCGATCATGGTCAGCCGCTCGATTTCGCCAAACCCGCTCATCCCCATTTCGACAACGGCCATCTCCGTCCCTTCGTCAAGCGAAAGAAGCGTCAGCGGCACGCCGATGTGATTGTTCAAGTTCCCTTCGGTCTTTTGCACTCGATAGTGGGTTGAAAGCAGCGCGGCAATCATATCTTTCGTCGTCGTTTTGCCGTTGCTGCCAGTGACGCCGATCACCTTCATTCCAAGCTGCTCGCGGTAGCGGGCGGCGAGCCGCTGCAATGCCAAAAGCGTATCATCCACAACGACCACTGGCACACCTTCCGGCGGCGTTCCTTCCCTTTCCGCCCACAGTACGGCGGCGGCTCCTTTTTGCACCGCTTCTTGCACGAAATCGTGGCCGTTAAAGGTCGCACCGCGCAACGGAACGTACAAGTTGCCGGCTTGGATCGTCCTTGTGTCGGTTGACACACCGCTTACGACCATATTCTCCCATTCCGGCTTTAAACACTGTCCGTCAGCCATTTCGGCGATTTGCCGCACTGTCCGTTTGATCATCGGCTCTCACCTCTTTTCTTTTTTGAACGTGTACGTGATCGTCTGCTTTTCTTGATGTCGTTCCAATGCGAGCGCGATAAGCCGTTCAATCAGCTCCGGGTACGGCACACCGCTGTGCTGCCAAAGAAGCGGGAACATGCTGTATGGCGTAAAGCCTGGCATCGTGTTTACTTCGTTGATATAAACAGCGCCATCTTCGGCGAGGAAAAAATCGACGCGCGCAAGTCCAGACAAATCCAGCGCCTGAAACGCCGTAATGGCCATTTGTTTGATCGTCTCATACTGTTCTTTCGTTACGTCCGCTGGGATGATCAATTCGGTTTGCCCGTCTTCGTATTTCGCTTCATAGTCGTAAAATTCCTTTTTGGGAACAATTTCGCCAACGACCGAACAAATCGGCTCATCATTTCCGATCACGCCGATTTCAATTTCGCGGCCGACAATCGCCTCTTCAATAATAATTTTTCGGTCATACTGAAATGCCTCGATAAATGCGGCTTTTAAATCGCCGCGCTGCTTGCATTTGGAAATGCCGACGCTCGAACCGGCGTTGGCTGGCTTGACAAAGCACGGGTAGCCAAGCTCTCGTTCGATCCGGTCATACACCGTCTCGCCTCTTTTTTGCCAATCGTACTTCGTCACGGCGATATATTTTGCTTGGCGCAACCCGGCCTGCGCAAACAAGTTTTTCATCATCACCTTATCCATGCCGACCGCGGAAGCAAGCACCCCGTTGCCGACATACGGAATGTTCAATATCTCAAGCAACCCTTGCACCGTTCCGTCTTCGCCGTTCGGCCCATGCAAAAGCGGGAAAATGACATCGATCGTTTCCTCGTTTCCTCCCGCAGCCGAATCGGCAGCCGGAACTTGGTTCAAGGAAACCGGAATCAAGGCGGTCGCCGCCGAAGTGAATTGCAGCTGCTTGATTTCCTCGATCGGTCCGGTCAGCTGTTCGCCCTTGATCCATTGACCTTCCGGTGTAATATAAATCGGAATGACATCGAATTTATGAGGATCAATGGCGTTCATCACCGCCATCGCCGTCGACAACGATACTTGGTGCTCCGGTGATTTGCCGCCGTATAACACGCCAACTTTCGTTTTCATCATCGTTCCTCCTCTTTCCTTGGCCATCGTTCCTATTGTAACACGTTTCGCGCCCAACGGTCTGATATTTTATATGTACGATGCAGGTTGTTTCGCCACCCCCCATAAGCGATTAGGAACAAAAAAGTGAGGGTGTCTAAAAAGGTGATTCTTCTTTCAACAAAGCACAACATATCGTTTTCCAGCATTTGTTTTACACGTATATACAGGAATAAGAAAAGGTGCCCCGACCGTTTTGGGACACCTTCTGTCGCTACGGATGCAACACGCGCCAAGCCATGCGTTGCGGCATGGCCGCTACCACTTCGGCGAGCGCTTCTTGCCCCGTTTTTTCCACGCCGGCAAAATAATCGGACACACGGCGGAAAAGCCGGTTTTTCTCCACGTCATCCATCAACAGGCGAAGCATGTGCTGCTCGCCGCTTTCTGGCCCGACCAAATGATAAATGAGACCATTTTGCTGTAAATATTGCAAATTGATGCGCTCCTGCCCAGGCAAGCAATCGATCGTAAAAATCGGAATGCGCTTATGAAGCAACTCGCTGACCGTCACCCCGCCTGGTTTCGTAATGACGGCATCCGCCTCTTCATACAGCCGATTCATCTCTTCCGGGTCAGCGATGTATGGAAGCGGCCGGATATGAGGCAGCTGCCAGCTGGCGATTTCCTCGTACAGCTGGCGATTGGCGCCGCACAGCACCGAATAGCGGAACAACGTTGACGTGCGGGCCGCCCGCAAAAACGCCAGCATATTGCCAAGCCCTTGGTTTCCACCGGCGACAAGCACATGAGCAGGCTGCCGCTTGCGTCTCGCTTCCGACCGATTCATAAACACATCGTGCACTGGGATGCCAGTGACGATGATGCGTCCTTTGTCAACCCCGTACTTCGTGATCAGCTCCCATTTCGCCTCTTGATGGGGAACAAAATGATAGTCAATAAACCGTTTCCCCCAGATGCTGTTCATAAAAAAGTCGGTGTAGACATTGACAACTGGAACCGTCAGCACCCGTTTTCGCTTCAGCCGCTGCAAAATGCGCGACGGAAACGAATGGGTGCAGACGATTAAATCCGGCCGTTCTTCTTCCACCATCTTTTTCATTTTGCTTTCAAAATAAGGCAGCCATGGCTCAAACGAAATGAACTCAAACCGGGGCGGCTCTTGGTACATCAGCGTTTTGTACACACGGTGGTACGAAGCAGGATGCGAGCGAATCCAGCGCAAGTAGGCCTCTGACACCATTTTTTCCATCAGTTCATTGCAATAGCTCAAAAAATCGATCTTTTTGCTTTCGACCGCCGGAAACTGGCGGCGCAAAAAATCCATCAACGTATCGGCTACTTTATGGTGTCCCGTATTCATTTGAAACAGCGGCAAAAACAATACTTTCATCATCGATCGCACCCTTTAGCTTTCGAAAGATTTTTTGCGCCTCCGCTGCCCAACCCATGCCGCAAGCAAAAAAAGCAAAAACAACGCCAAACCGGCAAGCGGAAAAGAAATCAGGGGGATATGGATGCGCTGGCCGAGCCAAAGCCCCGCCGCGGTCAACGGAACTGCCCAACCTGCCGTTCCAAGCGCCGACAGCAACAAAAACGGCCCGAACGGAAACCGGCTCACTCCCGCCATATACGGGCAAATTTGCCGCACCCCGGGAGCATAGCAGCCGAACAAAATCCCCCATTTGCCATAGCGGCCAAACCAGCGGCGAGCCCGCTCCCAACGTTCAGCCGTAATTCCGACGCACTTGCCGTACTTTTGCACAAACGGCGCCCCCCACCACCGGCCGGCGCCGTATGCCGTCACCATGCCGGCCATCGCCCCGCCCCAGCATGAAGCGAGCGACGGTCCAAGCAGCAACTGCTCCTTGGCAACCATCACGCCGACCAAAAAGAGCAAGCTTTCCTCCGGCGCCGGAATGCCGACAATGCCGCAAAACAAAAATAAAAACAGCATCACATATCCATATGACTGGACATACGGCAACCATACGCTTGTATCCATAGCTCCCCCGCTACATCGCCGAGATTTGTGTATTAGTTTGCACATTTCTCAGTTCCGTAATCGTCACCCAACGCATCTTTTTCGCTGCTTCATCCTTAAACAGCAGCTCGAGCGCTGACAACATTTGCTCTGGCGCGCGTTTGTCAGCACCTAACGCATCCCCATTGTCATGAAGCACAATCACCGCCCCGCCGCGTATGGACGAACGCAAGCGGCGGAACAATTCCATTGTACCAATTTTTTCGTTCCAATCGCCAAGAATATGCGACCATAACACCGTTGTATACCGCTTTTGCACGATCGGCGTCCAAGCGTTAAAATGCCCCCACGGCGGGCGGTAATACACCGGGCGTTGGCCCGTCGCCCGCTCAATCGCCGCAGCGGCGCGGCGCACCCCCCAATCCAACCAAATCGGCGGCAACAGCCAATTGCTGATGTGGCGGTAATTATGAATCCCAATTTCATGGCCTTCTTCGGCCATCCGCCGCACAATATCCGGATAGCGCTCGACTTTGCGGCCGACAACGAAAAACGTCGCCTTCACGCCATATTTCTTTAATAAATCAAGCAACTTTGGCGTATAATACGGGTCGGGGCCGTCATCAAACGTCAGCGCCAGACAATCGGATGCCGTCCCCTCCCGAAACAAACGCACCCGCTTTTTGCGAATGATGATCGTCGGTACAATGCCATAAATGGCAATTCCCACAATGAAACAAACGAACAGCCAAACCCACATGGCATTCACCTCTTGATTGTACTTTACCAATATTTCTTCTCTCTGAAAATAGAAAAATGAACTTTCTGTATTCGAGATCATCACGTTGCAGATGTTTTATCATATAACAAACAAATGAGAAATCGAAAAGAAAATCATGAAAATTTCATGCAGACCGTCCAGTTTTCTTACTATACGAAAAACGCCACCGCTTGGTTTCCTCCCGAAGCTAGGTGGAATCTGCTATAATACATAACGATACACGAGCGATTAAAAAAAGACAGGTGATCCGCATTGCGAAAAAAAATCATCTTAACCGGCGGCGGCACAGCCGGCCACGTGATGGTCAACGTCGCCCTCATCCCGAAATTGAAAGAGCTGGGATGGGATATCGTTTACATCGGATCTCATCAAGGGATTGAACGGGAGATTATCGGCCGCATCGACGGCGTCCCGTACTATTCGGTTTCGACCGGAAAACTGCGCCGCTATTTTGACTGGAAAAACTTTAAAGATCCATTCAACGTGCTGAAAGGCGTTTGGCAGGCGTACCGCCTGATCCAAAAAGAAAAACCGGACGTCGTCTTCTCAAAAGGCGGATTCGTCTCCGTTCCCGTCATTCTCGGCGCTTGGCTGAACGGTGTGCCGTCGGTGATCCATGAATCTGACTTAACCCCGGGGCTTGCGAACAAAATCGCTATGCCGTTTGCGACAAAAATCTGCCTCACCTTCCCGGAAACGAAGCAATACGTCAATGCCGATAAAGCCGTCTACGTCGGCGCCGTCGTCCGCGAAGAGTTGAAGGATGGCAACGCCGAACAAGGGAGGAAGATGTGCCAGTTCGACGGAAAAAAACCGGTCTTGCTGGCGATGGGCGGCAGCTTAGGCTCGAAAAAAATTAACGACGCCTTGCGCGCCAACCTATCGACGCTTCTTGCCGAATTTGACATCATCCACATTTGCGGCAAAGGAAACATCGACCCGAGCCTCGCAGGCCAAAAAGGATACAAACAGTTCGAATACGTCAATGAAGAGCTGCCCCACTTACTCGCCTTGGCCGACATCGTCGTCTCCCGCGCCGGGGCGAACGCCATTTTCGAACTGCTCTCCTTGCGCAAGCCGATGCTGCTCATCCCGCTCTCGAAAGCGGCAAGCCGCGGCGACCAAATTGCAAACGCTCGTTCGTTTGAAAAAGCAGGCTATGCGGAAGTGCTGATGGAAGAGGATTTAACGAACGAATCGCTGCAAGCCGCCATTCACCGCCTATATGAAAACAAAGACCGCTACCAAAAAAACATGGAGAAAGCCGGCGCGAGCGATCCGCTGCAAACGCTGCTTGCAATCATTCAAGACACCGCCCGTTTGTAAAAACAGGCGATGCCCGATGCGGCCAACCACGGCCGTTTTTCGGCATCGCCTCGTTTTGTTTTCATCACCACACAACGAGCCTTCTCCTTTACACCGGCTCAAGCCGATAACGGTTGATACGGAACACATGGTCGCACAAGAGATCGATATCTTCATGATGTTGTACTGGAATTGTGATGCTGGCTCAGTCTTAGCACTCAGCTAGCACTACGGGTTATTTTTATTCAAATTTTTTCTCTTTCCATTTCCTTCCCCCAACCAGAAAACCGCCCGGCGGAACAACCCCGCCAGGCGGCACGACTAGAAGTATAAGAAATAAATGACAACGGCCAGCACGATCCGATACACCGCAAACGGCACGAGGCGGATGCGGTTGATGAGCTCAAGGAAAAAGCGGATCGCGAGCAAGGCGAAGACAAAGGCGCTAAAAAAACCGGCGATGAAAAACGGGATATCGGCGGCGGTGACATATTGCCAGTTTTTCAACAGCGACAGCCCGCTCGCCCCAGCCATGATCGGAACAGCCATAATGAACGTGAAATCGGCGGCGGCGCGATGGCTCATGCCGACAAGCACCCCGCCAGAGATCGTCGAGCCGGAGCGGGAAAAGCCGGGCCACAAGGATAAACATTGCATCAAACCAACAAAAAACGCCTGCTTGTACGTAATTTGGTCGACCGTCTGCGTCCGCGCGGCTTTTTTGGCGAATTTGTCGGCGGCGATCATCAACAACGCGCCGAGCACAAGGCCGATCAGCACCGTTTTTGTCGAAAACAAATGTTCATCGATGTAATCTTCAAACAAGACGCCGAGCACCCCAGCCGGCAGCAGGCCAATGATGACGTGAATGAGGTTAAGGCGCGGATGTCCGCCCGGATGGCGGCCGCGAACGCCAAGCAAGTCGAGAAATCGGTCTTTAAACACGACCACAGCGGCTAAAATCGAGCCGAGCTGAATGACGACTTTAAATGTATTCGCCGCGTACTTGCCTAAAAACTCTGTGGATTTCAGCCAAAGATCGTCGACAATAATCATATGGCCGGTCGAGGAAACAGGGGCGAACTCGGTCAGCCCTTCGACCATCCCTAAAATGATCGCCTTCCATAATTCCATCCAGTGCATGTCCTTCCATCCTTTCTGCGCGGGGTCGTCCTTTCTATACATATGGGCCAAGCGGGTGGAATAACACTCCGCTTTTGGCCGCGCCTGCTCTATTGTACTACAAATCTTTGTCTTGTACTACCCGCGCTTTTTCTAGGCAGCGACCTTGTTTTCGAGACAGAATCATCGACTTCCTGTTGCTAGTCAATGGGACGGGCCGGACGCTTCCCCTAACTCCCCGCGCCGCTCTAAGTAATGATACAAAGCGCCGAGCAAGTTCGCATCGTTTTTGAATTGGCACGTCTCCACCACTGGCTGGACTTTGGCAATTGGAACGAGCGACAATAACACCGAAAGCCGCTTGTTGATTTCGTCGACGAAATCGGGGCGGCTGCTAATGGCCCCGCCCAAAATGATTTTTTCCGGGTCGTATGCGTACTGCAAGTTAAAAATCCCTTGGGCCAATGAAAAATAAAACCGGTCAATGGCCTTTTGCGCGGCTTCATCGCCTCTCTCGGCCAACGCAAATACTTTTTCTCCGTCCAGCTCCCTCTCCGGCATCCCCTTTTCCTCAGCCGCCATCCGGATCAGCGCACTTGTCGCCGCCAGTTCGCTCCATGTTTTGCATTCGATCCTTCCGTTCCCATAGCGGACATCCATCAACATATAGCCAAATTCCCCGCCGTGCAAATGCGCCCCTTTATGGATGCGTCCGTCTTTCACGATCGCCCCGCCAATGCCGGTGCCGACAATGACAAAGGCGATGTCGCGGCAGTGCCGCCCCGCTCCTTTCCATAATTCACCGAGCGCTGCGCAGTTCGCGTCATTTTCCAGTTCCACCGGCAGGCCCGTCGCTCCGCCGAATACTTCTTTAAAGTTTGGGCCGTGAATGCACGGCAATGCGCTGCTTCCGCCGATGATGCCAAGATCGCTGTCAACGCTTCCTGCGGAACTGATCGCGATGCCGGAAAGTTCATAGTTCGCCTGCGCCTGGCGGACGGCGTTAAGCAAGTCATCGCGAAATTGATGAAAGTCATGCCGCTCCGAACGGTAACGCCCCTTTTCGAAAAAGTCGCCATGCTCGTTCATGACGGCATGTTTGACATATGTGCCGCCAATATCAAAAACGATATAGTAACGCACCGATGACGCCTCCTTCGTTTATGATCTTTCCTCTCTTCTAGCTCCATTAGGCTTAGCTGTTTCTCCGCTTTTATGTATTCGCCGTCGGTCCATCCGCTCCTCCCCGCCGCAATGAAAGAAGCCGCTCCGTTGGCGGGAGCGGCTCGTTTCCATCATCGTTCATATCCCATTGACAACGCCTTTTGCGCATTGCGGACATCATGATAAAGAAGCTGGGCGAGGTCGTACGCCGGATAGTAACCACGTTCATACATATAGTTGAACGCTTTTTCGTGCGTGTCAATGGCTTTGAGCAGATGTTTGACAAACGTTTTGCGCAGCACCGGCGTCGCCGCCTCGGTAATGGCAGCAGCATAATTACGCACTGCCGTTTTTGAAAAGCCAAGCAAATCGCCAGCGTGCAAGGCGCGGTCGCCATCATCATGGTCGCGGCTTTCTTCCATCATAGGTGCCGCCGGAATGAAGGCAAGCAGCTCGCGCAAGTTCGTTTCCAATCCTTGAATCGTTTCCGTATAAAGCCCTTTCAACTCAGGACAGTCGATCTTGCCGACAGCCCTTTTCATTTTCATTAACGCGTTGGCCTGAAAAGCGATCAATTCATGCAGCTCCAACGTTTCATGCCAAGCCAAATGGCGATGACCGTACGTATCATTCATTTTGTTTCCTCCTTGTTTTATTTTTCCATTTATTGTATATGCCCACTAAGGAGAAACGGTCACCGTTGTACAAGACATCCGCATCAGCAAAAAAGCGCTTCGCGAAATGCGAAGCACCTTCCATATCATCATTACAGCCAATCTCCCCCATCAAATCCATCGCCGCCATCAAACCAATCATCCACGTCCAACCCGTCAGCGACATCATCGATCACATCGTCAAGCAACTCTTCCGCCACCATTCCCGCCAGCATCCCGGCCGCAAACCCACCAATGGCACCAGCCCACCCGTGTCCGCCATGATGCGAATGATGGACGGGTGGATAATGGCCTACTGGATGGCTATAGATTGGCGAATGCGGCGTTGCCAATGGATGCCCGCTCAGCTGGCCGAACGCCCCGGCCGCCCGCACCGCCTCTTCAATGGCTTCTCGAAGCAGACGGGCTGCCGTCGCCGAATCGCGAAGCTGTTCATGAGTGATCAACAGCTCCCGTTTCATTTCGCGTTCCCCGCCAAAGCCGTGGCGGACGTCGATCTCCAGATACAAACGCACCCCTTCTCCCTCGACAAGGGCAAAAAACTCGACTTCTTGGACGATCCCTTGAAATTCGCTCGTCGGGAAGAACGCAAATTCCTGGCCATGCGGCGTAATGCTTCCGGATGTCGCTTTCTCCCGGAATCCCAGGGCGGCCAAAGCGGAAAACACTTGCTCCAAGGCCGTCGGCGGCAAAATGTGAATGGCGTCTTGGTCATATGCATCCGCCCCATCGGCAATATCGAGCCGGGTGACGAACGTATAACGGACCGTTGGGCGGCTGATCGGCAAATGGAGCGGCAGTGCGTACGAAAACGGGAGCACTTTCCGCTCACCGGGCTGAATCGTAAACGAGGAAGCGACCGGGATCACCGCTGCGGTTCGGCGATATGCCTTTCCTTCCGCGTGCACCTCCAATTGCAATACGACATCTAGGTTCCGAATGTGTTGGGCGACCGAACCACCTTCCAGCAAAAATTCCCCTTCCAACGTTTCACCAAGGCGCACATGAGGGCGATGCAGCACGAGATCCACTTTGGCAGCGCCAATGCCGAATTTCGATAAAAACTTTTTCCACATCGGACCTCTCTCCTTTTTCATCAACCTATTTTCACATTTGAATTACGAACGAGCCGCCAAAATGGTGTCACCGAAATAATTTGATCAACCCTAGGACAATCAACACAACCCCAGGCAGCATTGTCGCCTTTTTCATGATTCCCGTTTTCGACACCATGTACCCCAACGATAAGCCGACTCGGATGAACATGAGAGTAAATACGCCAACCAACAGGGAAAACGAAAGCGGCGGGAAATGCAAAAGCGACGAACTGATCCCGGCGCCAAATGAATCCATCGACAAAGCGATCCCGATCAACAACGCTTCTTTTTGGCTGATCGTGCCTGAACGATCAAGATCCCCAAGTTCAGGCCGTTTCAATACTTGAACAGCGCCGCTGAATCGGTTAGCCTCCCCTGTTCCATCACATTCCATAGAGGAATCGCTTCCGTCTCCCTTTGGCTTATAGACGTTATAAATCGCCCAACCGCCAAGCGCCATGAGAATGACCGAAGCAAGCCCTCTCTCAACTTGCAATGGCAAAACAAGCGCCAACAGACGGCCGATGTTCATAGACACAAACACCATCATTCCAGACATGCATGCAATAAGCGCCAACGAAAAGCAGGAAAAACGGACACCACCCATTCCATACGTAATGCCTACGCTCAAGCTGTCCATGCTCACGCTGAAAGCGAGCAAAATCATGGACACCCATAACCACATAGGAATCCCCCCTGCCGTACGATATGCAATTCCGTACGGAGAGGGGACTTTCTTGCCATTCGACACGCATCGATTTCCGGGGAAATGTTTCCCCTTTTCTCGACATTATTCCCGCAAATGATACGGCAATGTCGCAATGACAACATCTTTTTTCATGATCAAGAAAAAGCGCAAGATGATGGCTGTTTGGTTATGCAAAAATGTATGCCACCATTTTTTCACAATAAATTGCGGCAAGAGCACTGTCACCGGCGCGCGGTCTGCTTCTTTTTCCGCTTTCGTGATGTATTCTAATAATGGCGACAAAATGGTTCGGTACGGTGAATAGATGACTTCCAACGGAATGTCCGGATAAAACTTCTCCCACTTTTGCCGCAGCTTTTGTTCGTCTTTTTCGTCGAAAATAATCGACAGTGCCGTAATGTCGTCGGAAATGCTGCGAGCGTACTGAACGGATTGGGCGACCACTTTGCTGACGCCGGAAATGGGAATAATGACTTTTGGTTTCAACAGTTTCCCGCGCTGTTGCCACTCCCGTTCGTCAAGCCGCAATTGCTCGCCAAGTTTTTTGTAATGCTCGTGAATTCGGCTGAACATCCAGACGAACAACGGAATCGCCACGATGACGATCCAGGCCCCCTGCGTAAATTTAGCGATCATCGTGACGAGCGTGACGATCCCGGTGACCACCGCTCCCGTTCCGACGGTGAGCAGCACGCCGAATTTCCGTCCTTCTTCCCGATTCCATAATTTTTTAATCAACCCACTCTGGCCGATCGTAAAGGAAAGAAAGACGCCAACCGCATAAAGCGGGATGAGCGAATGGGTTTTGGCATGAAACGCGATGATCAATGCGATCGCCAGCACGCTCAACAATATAATGCCATTGGAAAACACAAGGCGATCGCCCCGGGCCGCCAAGCTTCTCGGCAAAAAACCGTCCTTCGCCATAATCGACGTCAACTGCGGAAACCCGGCAAAACTCGTATTCGCCGCGAGCACTAAAATGACCATCGTCGCCAGCTGAAACAAGTAAAACAAAAGACCATTCCCAAACACATGGCGTCCGATTTGCGAAATGACCGTTTGATGCTCGGTCGGAGTAACGCCGAATCCCGCCGCCAACACGGTGATGCCTAAAAACATCACGCCAAGCAATGTGGACATCCATCCCATCGTAATGGCGGCGTTTTTTGAACTGTCTGGCCGGAACGCCGGCACGCCGTTGCTGATCGCTTCGACCCCAGTCATCGCCGAACATCCCGATGAAAAGGCGCGCAGCAAAATAAACAAACTGTAACCGGACGCAAACATGTGAGCTGTGGAAGCATGCTCATGCATCGTAAACCCATGCCATCCTTCCTGCCACAACTGCCACCCGCCGACAGCGATCATCACAAGAACGAAGCCAATGAACACATACGTCGGGTAGGCGAAAACCGTTGCGGATTCGGTAATGCCGCGTAAATTGAGCACCATTAAAAGCAAGACAAGAGCGACAGCGAGCTCCACTTTCCACGGCAGCAGCCCCGGAAACGCCGATGTCAGCGCGGCGACGCCGGAGCTGATGCTGACGGCGACAGTTAAAATATAATCGATCATCAGCGCCGCCCCGGCCACTAAACTAATTTTCGTCCCCAAATGGTCGCGGGCGACGACATACGCCCCGCCGCCGGACGGAAACGCGTAAATGATTTGCCGATACGACAAGGTCACTAACAAAAGCAATACTAAAATCGCCACCGCGATCGGCAGCGAATAGAAAAAGACGCTTGTCCCTAATAAAGCAAGCACAAGCAAAATTTCTTCCGTCGCGTAAGCCACCGATGACAGCGCATCGGAAGAAAAAACGGCCAACGCTTTCCATTTCGGCAATTTTTCATGTTTGAGCCGTTTTGTCTCCATCGGTTTCCCAATCAACAAACGTTTTAACGAAGCCATGCTTCCGTTCCTCCCAAAGCATATTCGAGTTGATTCAAAAAGAAAAAACCGCTGAGGACGCGCTCAACGGCTACGTTTGGTTCAAAACCATACTCGTCCCTCCCCAAAGCGCTTGCGAGGTTAGCTGTCGGGTTCGGGCTTGGAGAGATGCCCGTCCTTTCGGATTCACCCCTAGCAACGAGCGTTGCAACAAGTGGGTCCCCCGCTCCATGACGGATTCAGCGCTAAATATTCAGTTGTTTCTGCTTCCATATATTACTCCTCCCCCTTTTCTCCGTAAACAGTGAAAAAGCGGAAAAAACAACGATTTTCTCTGCCTTTGAGCCGCTTTTTCGCATAAACCGTCCTTATCTTTATGCTTTCTTTCTTTTTCCTGTCTTGCCTCTATCCAATCATAATTTTCCCTTTCGGATAGCGGAACGGATCAGGCTGACGGCGCAGCGTGACCGCGTACGCGATCGTCAGCGGACCGACGCGGCCGGCAAACATCGTCAAGATAATGACCGCCTTTCCGAGCGGAGACAACTCTGGAGTCAGTCCCATCGACAGTCCGACGGTCCCAAACGCCGACGTCGCTTCGAATAAAATCATGAGAAAGTCTTTTCCGCTCTCGGTGATCGTCAACACCATCGTCACAAGCATGACGACAAACAATCCGCTCATCGTCACGGTCAGCGACTTGTATACCGTATCGTAGACGATTCGTTTTCGGAACAAAATGACGTCTTCCTTCCCGCGGATTTGCGACCAAACCGCGCCGAGCAAGGTCGTAAATGTCGTTGTTTTGATTCCTCCGCCCGTCGAACCCGGGGAAGCGCCGACAAACATGAGAAAAACGATCAAAAACAGCGTCGGTTGCGTCAAATCCGGGATGTTAAGCGTATTCGAGCCCGCCGTTCTCGGAGTGACCGCTTGGTAAAACGCGGACAAAAACTTGCCTGAGAGCGACAGCGGCCCCATCGTCTTCGGATTGTTCCACTCCAGCAGCAATATCAGCGCCATGCTGGCAAACACCAGCCATGCCGTCGTGATGACCACCACCTTCGTATGAAGAGACAGCCGCCGTGTTTGCCGGTACTCATACACTTCATTCATGACAATAAATCCGATGCCGCCCAGTATAATTAAAATCGGCACGACAAGGCTCACGACCGGATCTTCCACATAGCCGGTCAAACTGCGAAACTCGCCCATCAAGTCAAAGCCGGCGTTGTTAAAGTTGGAAATCGCATGAAAGAACCCAAAGTACACGGCTTTCCAAAACGGCATATCGAACGAGAAACGAATCGCCAACAGCAATCCGCCGATGCCCTCAATGACGACGGTAAAAACGAGAATGCGTTTCACGAGCCGAACAATCCCTTCGATGCTCAGCTGATTGAGCGCCTCTTGCAGCAACAACCGCTCTTTCAAGGAAATCCGCTTGCCGAGCAAAAAGGCAAACAACGTAGCAAATGTCATAAATCCAAGCCCGCCCACTTGGATCAGCGCTAAAATGACCAGCTGGCCGAACAACGTGAACGTCGTCCCCGTATCAACCACAACAAGTCCGGTCACGCACGTAGCAGATGTCGCCGTAAACAAGGCGTCTAAAAACGGAAGTCCTTTTCCGTCAACGGTCGCCGTCGGCAGCATCAACAAGAAAGCTCCAACCAAAATAATCAAGGCAAAGCCGGACACTAATACTTTCGGCGGATCGAAAAATTTACGGTTCGTATTCAAAGCCCCATCCCTTCCCCCTCGCTCACATAATCGCCTCTTTATAGTTGTGGATGATGCATAGAAAAAATATACCAAAAACAAGCTTGTTCGGGTACTCTAAACCATTTTCATCATAACATTCTTTCTGCATAATAAAATGGATAAAGGGCATGGCCACCGACTTCAAGAATGTGGATGCATTGAAACCTTTTCCGTCTCCGTTCGTCTATATGAATGGCAAATGGCAGTCCGACTGGGACCACACAGGCATTGAAGCGCGGAAGGGGGCTTGCACCAGTCCCATAAAAACATTCCATTGACTTTTGGCAACAGACGTATTATGCTACTTGACATGGAGACGTTCCGATGTAAAATCATGTAAGAATAAAACGTTTGTTGCTGTGGGCAACGGCTGTTGATATAAACATAGAAGCATCGTTAAGAATACGAGGCAAAGGAGGAGAAGAGGACGTGAAGGCAATTTGGGAAAAATGGTTGAAAAAATGTCGTTCTCTCCCTAACCAATACATTGGCTTTTTTATTTTTGCCGTGCTCTTATTTTGGTTGAAGACGTACGCCGCCTATTTAGCGGAATTTAACCTTGGCATCAGCAACTCCATGCAGGAGTTTTTATTGTTCATCAACCCGATCAGCTCGGCGGTATTCTTCCTTGGGTTGGCGCTGTTGGCCAAGGAAACGCGTGTGTACAAATGGCTCATTATTATTAATTTCGTTTTATCGTTCATTCTATACGCCAATATCGTTTATTATCGTTTTTTCAGCGATTTTATTACATTCCCGACGTTGACGCAAACGAAAAACTTCGGCGATCTCGGCAGAAGCATTTGGGAGTTGCTCCGCTGGTATGACGTGTTCTATTTCTTGGATACGATCATTTTGGCGGTGATCGTTTTCTCGAAGCGATTCTCGCTCCCGGAAGTGCAGGCCGGCCGATTCAAAAAAGGCGCCATTTTCGCTTCGGCCATTCTGATGTTCAGCATCAACTTGGCGCTCGCTGAGACCGACCGCCCGCAGCTCTTGACAAGAACGTTCGACCGCAACTATATCGTCAAATATTTAGGCGTGTACAACTATTTGATTTACGATGCGTTCCAAAGCATGAAATCATCGACGCAGCGGGCGTTCGCAAACAAAAGCGACATCACGACTGTGCTGAACTATGTGCAGGCGACGTATGCCAAACCGAACCCGAAATATTTCGGCGTGGCGAAAGGGAAAAACGTCATTTACATTCATTTAGAGTCGCTGCAAAACTTTGTGATTAACTATAAGTTGAACGGTGAAGAAGTCACCCCGTTCTTAAACTCGCTCACCCGCGATCCGAACACGTTCTATTTCGATAACTTCTTCCATCAAACAGGACAAGGGAAAACGTCGGATGCGGAGTTTATGCTCGAAAACTCGCTGTTTGGCTTGCCGCAAGGCGCTGTCTTTACGACGAAAGGACAAAACACGTATCAGGCGGCTCCGGCCATTTTGCACCAATACGGCTATACAAGCGCCGTCTTCCACGGCAACTACAAAACGTTCTGGAACCGCGATGAAATTTACAAGTCGTTCGGCTTTGACCATTTCTTTGACGCCAGCTACTACGATATGAACGACGAGGACGTCTTGAACTACGGTCTGAAAGATAAACCGTTCTTCCGGGAGTCGATCCCGCTATTAGAAACATTGAAAGAACCGTTCTATGTGAAATTTATTACGCTGTCGAATCATTTCCCATACCCGATCAGCGAGGAGGATGCGACGATCCCGCCGGCGACGACAGGCGACGGCTCGGTCGACCGTTATTTCCAAACGGCACGCTATTTGGATGAAGCAGTGAAAGAGTTCTTTGACTACTTGAAAAAATCGGGTCTGTACGACCGCTCGGTCATCATTTTGTACGGCGACCATTACGGCATTTCGGAAAATCATAACAAAGCCATGGCGCAAATTTTAGGAAAAGAAATTACGCCGTATGAACATGCGCAATTGCAACGGGTGCCGCTGTTCATCCACGTGCCGGGCATAAAAGGCGGCGTCATTCACGAGTTTGGCGGCCAAATCGATTTGTTGCCGACGGTCTTGCACCTGCTGGGCATTGATACAAAAAATTACGTCCATTTTGGAACGGATTTGCTGTCACCTGAACATCAAGAAATCGTTCCGTTCCGCAACGGCGACTTTGTCACGCCGAAGGTGACAGCGGTCAACGGCAAGTACTATGACACGAAAACAGGCGAACCTCTTGAAAGCACGCCGGAAATTCAGCGGCTCGAACAAATCGTCCGTACGAAGCTTGACCTATCGGATAAAGTCGTCTATGGCGATTTGCTCCGGTTCTATACACCGAAAGGCTTCAAGCCGGTCGATCCGTCAAAATATGATTACAATAACCGTGAAGAGGGAAGCGATCAATGATCGCCTCCCTCTTTTTTTCTAGCGCTGCAGCAGTTGCTCAATGGCCCGTTTCCCATTCACGTAACCTGCTCCATATACGTTCGGGTCTCGCCCTTTCCACAAATCGGCGCCGTCTTTTAACGCCCGCTTGATTTCATCCGGCGTTGCATTTGGTTTGGCCTGAAGCATCAACGCGACAATGCCGGCGCAAATCGGCGTCGCCATCGACGTGCCGGACATCGATATATAATGGTCACCGACCCGGCTTTGCTTATTCATCTTGTCAAGAAATGAACGCGGGGCGCGAAGCGAAATAATGTTGACCCCTGGGACGACGAGATCCGGTTTTGTCACCCCGTACTCCGTCGGCCCTCGGCTTGAAAACGACGCCACATCATCGTCGGCGCGCGTTGTCGCCGTATCATGATCGTCAAGAGCACCGACGGTAATGATGCGGTCGCTAATGCCGGGGCTTGAAATCGTCCCATAATTCGGCCCTTCATTCCCTGCCGCCGCACAGACGACAATACCCTGCTCCCACGCCTGCTCCGCGACTTGCACGAGCGGATCATCATTTTCTATCGGAAACGGCTGCGGTTCCCCTCCAAGCGATAAGGAAATAATATGGATTCGCTTGGTCAAGTTTTTCTTATTGTAATCAATGCACCACTCAATGCCGCGCATGATCGTTTCCAGCGTCCCGCTTCCTGAACGGTCGAGCACCTTAACGCCGATAAGGTTTGCCTCGTACGCCGGTCCAGCATACAGCCCATCGGACATGCGCCCGTTCCCAGCGGCATCACCAGCGCAGTGCGTACCGTGTCCGTTGTCATCATATGGCGTCGTACGCCCATTGACGAAATCTACAAAGGCAGCAATCCTCCCCTCCAAGTCCGGGTGCGGGTAAATGCCTGTGTCGACAATGGCGATCGTCACTCCTTTTCCGCTTAACTCCGTTCCGTTGACAGCCACATGTTTGGCATTGGCCGATGGGACTGCATTGTTTAACAGCGCCTTGACCTGCCGATTGAGGTACACTTTTTTCACTTTCGGATGCTCGAGCAGCTGCTCAATCGCTGCCGGCGTCACCCGTGCGCTGTAGAAGGGAACATGGCGAAAATGGTGGCGTACTTTCATACGGAAATGATCGCGTTCCGCCTTGGCCACTGCCTCCATCCCTTCAGCATTTTCGACTTCAATCAAGACGGAAAGCGTCCGCCATTTCCTCAGCCATCGCTCCACCCAACGATGGAAAATGCACGGCATGCGCATCATGGGCTTATACATATTGACAAGCGCATGACGAAGCGGACGGTCAAGCCGCGCTGCATGGCGGCGAGCGAGCTGCACGATCGAATAGGTGAACACATTCTTCCCCTCCTTGCGTGTTTCGCTATACTCATATGAGGGAAAGATCGCGAAAGAAGCGGCGAGCTCACCAAGACAAACAAACAAAAAGCTCGCCCAGCGAAAACTAGGCAAGCCTTTCTTATTTACATTCCAATCCGCTCCAACACAATGTATTTTGCTTTTCCTAAATAACGCTCCACTTGGCGCAGCACATTTTCCTTCTCCGCAAATGCCCCGACTTGCGTCCCATCCACGATGACGCGCGTCAAATCACTCCCACTTGGCGCCTGTCCCCCTCCTTCGTCCGGCCTGCTTGGCGGAGGATCGTTCGGAGCATTCGGTTTCTTCCGCAGCCCAAGCGCCCGCTCCAACCCGTTCACATGCCCGCGGGCGACCATGCGCAAAAAACGGGTATCATTCAGTTTTCCTGCATCCTCTTCCCGGTCAATAAACCCGTTCTCCGTGAGCACGGCTGGCATCGCGGTCTCCCGCAGCACATGAAAATTCGCTTTCTTTTTCCCACGATCGCGAAATCCCGTAGCTTTGACGACTTCTTCATGAATGGCATCACGAATGCGGGCTGTTGCCGAATCGTCATCGAGCCGATTATAAATATAATCTTCATACCCCGTGCCGCCGCCAGCATTCACGTGAATCGCGACGTATACATCCGCCCCCCATTGATTGGCACGGTCCGTCCGCTCATCAAGTGACACCGTTTCATCTTTTGTTCGGCTTAGCTGCACGGAAACTCCTTCATACTCATTTTGCAACAGACGATTGATTTCGAGAGCGATAAACAACGTAATGTCTTTTTCCAACAACCCGTTGCCGACCGCGCCGGCATCGTTCCCACCGTGACCTGGATCGAGAAAAATTTTAACCATCTTTCTTCTCCTTTCACATCCTTCGTCGTTTCGGAATATGGCACTGTTAGCATAAGCGTGGCACTCCAAAATGCCATAGATACTTCCCCAAGGCCAACAAATAAGGCGCAGTCAAAAAAACGACTGCACCTGACATTCCCGCTGATCGACTTGTTCGATATGATGAAAGCCCCCCACACAGCCATACAAGAAAACATAGACCGCTAGGCATTATACAAACTGTCCACTCTGTTGGCTTCGACTGAACTTGTAAACAGCCAGAAGGAAAAAGGTCAGCGCAAAGGCGAGAAGAATCAACAGATGCCAATACAAACTTCCGAAAGAGCGCCCCTCCTGCAGCTTTACCAAACAATCGAGCGCCCACCGCTGCGGTATAAAATACGCCGCTTTTTGCAAAAATTTCGGCATCAGCTCGACCGGCCAAAAACAGCCGGCCAGCATACATGTCGGCACGGTAATCAATGGCTGCAGCGCCCCGGCGGAAGCAGAGCTGTTCGCAAACATCACGGTAATCAAAGACAAGCCGATCGCGGATAAAGAGAAAAGCAGGAGCACCAGGGCCATTTGCCACATCGGAATATTAGGATCAATATGAAAGATGTTCTTCATGGCCGCGATTGTCACGATGATTTGTGCCGCCATCATCAACAAATTCACCACGATATTCGATAACACATACGTTCTCGCCTGAATCGGCGTCGTCAATAAGCGGGAATAGGTGCGCTCTTCTTTTTCTTTGATGATGATCTCCGTCAAATTTCCCGCTGACATCAACATAATCATGACCAAATAACCGATCGTTTGATACGTGACCCCTTTTTGTTTGGCTGTGTCGGACAGCGAGTGAACGGACAGGCGGAACGGCGCTTGTTGATACCGTTCATACATCTTCCAAAAGAGATCGCGATCCCCATTGGCCAATCGCCCCAATGTCGCCAAATGATCGATGTATTCATGCAAGTACGACTTGATGAACATCGTGATTTCCGCTCCCTTGAGCGAGACAAGTTCGATCGGCCGGGGCTGGCCGTGCTGGACGCTTTCGGAAAACCCTTGGCGAAAAATCAGCACGCCATCCATCTTTTGCGAGGTGATTTGCTCATCGACCGCTGATAACTTCACGCTTTTCACGGAGAGATGATCAAGGCTTTTCAGAAAACGGATCGTATCATCGGTAATCCGTCCTTGATCCTCATTGACGATTCCAATGCGAACTTCCTTGACAGGGTTGCCCCCGGCCGCAAACAAAGACAAAAGGATCGCCGCCAACGGAGTTCCAAAATATAACAAAAAATTGATTTTCCGACGGAAATCGTCCAGTGAAACGTGTTGGAAAGGGCTGTTCCTAAGATGAACATCAGTACGATCGGAAACAGCAGCATAAAAAATAGCGTCCGGACATCACGAAAATCGCTTTTGATTTCCTTGGCTGCAATGCGAAAAATATTCAAAAGAAGCACCTCCCTCGCATGATGGCACTCCAAACAGCTAATCCCGCAAATTTCTCCCCGTCAGCGCCAGAAAGACCGTTTCCAAGTTCGGTGATTTGTCTTCAAGCGAACGGATTTCGACACCGTCATTGATCAGGCATTGCACAATTTCGTTTAAATTATTGACACTGATATCCGAACTGATTTTGATCATATTTTCTTCACATTGCACCGCCTTGACCCCGGGAATGTCTTGAAGATGCTGCTTGTTGAGCCGATCCATTCCCCTGATTTCCAGCCAAATATCTTTTGTATCGGTGATAATCGCTTCCAGCTGCTCCTTTGTCCCCTCTGCGATGATCTTTCCATGATCAATGATGGCGATCCGTGTGCAAATCTCCTCCACTTCCTCCATATAGTGGCTTGTATAAATGATCGTGCATCCCATCTCATTGAGCTTTTTCACCGATGTTCCATGCCTTCTTTGGAAATATGGATGGCGTTTTCCAACAGTTGTTTCGCCTTGTCGCGGTCCCCATCCATCAACCGTTTGGCCGCCTCCATCTGAATGAGCGCTCCAGCGAGCGAGTGGCCGATTTGGTCATGGATGCGCTGCGACAGACGGTTCCGTTCTTCCAACTGCAACGTATATTCCGACTGCTTGATGTATTGATGATATTCGCTGATCCTTCTTGTCAGCCGATGCAAATCGTTGCGCATTTGATCCAAACGATCTTCTTGTTGTTCCATCCGCTCGATGTGCCGCTTGACTGCCGTCACGCTGACAAAACTGAACAATGCCACAAAGCCGTATAATTTCCCCGCCGATGGATCAAGCCAAATCATCGGCGTCAACAACACCGCCCCGATCCCCCAAACTCGGTGGATATACACGGAGGCCAGCTCATACCCATTGAGAGGCAGCAACAACGCCCACAGCGGCTCCACAAAGGCGGCGGCTAGAACGAGAAGAACAACGGAACCAAACGCCGCTCCCCTTTTCCAACTCATATGGCGAACGATCAGGGCAAACAGCTGAAGACAAAAATAGATCAGAGAGACTAGAACAAAGCCCGCTCCCGTTCTCTGTTTCGATGAAATGTAATCGAATGCCGCATAGCCCCATACAATCAGCTTGTAAATGATCAGCAGCGATTCCATAACATCCCCTCAGCCGACTTTTCCCGTCAGATAATAAACGGCAATTTGCGTTCGATGTTGCAGTCCGGTTTTGTCCAAAATCGATGTGATGTAATTGGCCACCGTTCCCTCGGAGAGAAATAGCTGTTTGGCAATCTCTTTATTCGAAAGCCCCTTCGCAATGAGCGCCATAATGTCCAACTCTCGTTCCGTAAACAGGCTTTTATCGATTTTCGGGGCTGCTTCTGTTTCTTCTTTTAAGTTGGACTTAATTTTGTCCATCACAATCTCCTGCATCACCACTTGGCCGTGATAAACCGCTTTGATCGCTTCGCGGATTCGTTCCGGATCGGTATTTTTCAAAAAATATCCTTTTGCACCGTATTGAATGGCGTCTAGAATGTATTCATCATCATCAAACGTCGTCAAGATGAGCGGCTTTGTCTTCGTCTGCTCGCATAGAAGCTTTGTCGCTTCCACTCCATTCATGTTCGGCATGCGCACATCCAATAACGCGACATCAACTTCATGATGTCGACAATAGTCCACTGCCTCTTTCCCATCGCCTACAGTCGCGGCGACATCAAACTCGTCATACGTGCTTAAGATGATCCGCAGCCCTTCGCGGACAAAGGGATTGTCATCGGCGATGAGCACTTTTATGCGCGGAACATGGGACGAAGAGTGATGTTCCATCTTTACCCACCCCTTTTCATCATGACGCCTGTCCACTACCTCGCGTGCATGATTTTCATGATTTACTTTCATTGTAATGAATAAGGGGGATTTCTTCCATTGCCATTAAGGGAAATGAGCCAAAGCAAGAGGTTTCAGATACAGGCATCGGCATCGCGCCGGAGCATTTGCCTTTTTTGTTCGATCGATTTTACCGCACAGATGAAGCCAGAACGCGAAATCGCGGGGGAACCGGATTGGGTCTTGCCATTGCCAAAGAATTCGTATCGGCTCACGGCGGAACAATCGATGTCCATAGCACCCCTGGCCAAGGGACCACCTTTCGGGTCAAGCTTCCCCGCTGACGATAGAGAAGATGTTTATGGTAAAATGGAAAACAGAATTCCATAACTAGAAGGAGGAAGAGCCATGTCCCGCGCAAAAAAATGGGTGCAATATTTCCTTTCCCACCGCCATGTCACGATGGAACTGATCCACAAAATCGACGAAGCGCATTATGATTACAAACCGACGCCGACCTCGATGACAGCGAAGCAGCTGGCGACGCATATGCTGTTCAGCTTCTACAATTTCGCTAACACGGCAAAACACGGCGATCTATCGCTGTTCCGGCAAAAAATCGAGGAACCGGAGACGAATTTGGCCAAGCTGGCGGAAACGTATACGGAAAAGACGAGGCAGCTCATCGAATCGATGAGCGATGACGACTTCGACCGGACGCTTGATTTAACTGCCATCTTTGGCACGCAAATGTCCACAGTTCAGTTCCTGCAATTGGCAATGGACCATGAAATCCACCATAAAGGCCAGCTGTTCGTCTACGTCCGCGGCATGGGGCATACGGACTTGCCGCTGTTTGTGAAACGCGGTTAATCTTCCCCATTTTTGTTTCATCTAACTAAACGAGAAGCTTCTCCGTGAAAATAACAAAAAAAGCCGGCTAAGAAACCCCTAGCCGGCTTTTCCTTTTTGGTTGAGGCGATCTAGTCAATCGAGCAGCTTCCGTCTGCGCACATTCCGCCTTCACCCGCCAACGACCGCAACGGGGAAGCTTGTTGTTCTTCCTCCCATACTTTCTCTAGCGCCCGCCGGAACACGTCAACCGGCTGGGCCCCCGAAATCGCATACTTCCCATTCAGCACGAAAAACGGTACGCCGCGGACGCCCAACGCCGCTGCTTCTTCCTCGTCGCGGCGCACCTCTTCCGTATAACGACCACTTGCCAACACCTCCTCGGCTTCCGCCCGGTCAAGCCCGGTTGCTTCGGCGATCGCAAGCAGCACATCGCGGTCGCTGATTCGCTTTGACTCCGTGAAATACGCATAAAACAGCCGTTCCACCATTTCATTCAGCTTCCCTTTTTCCTTGGCATAATGAGCCAAACGGTGGGCGTCAAACGTATTCGTCGGCTTCATCGTCTCAAAGCGGAATGTCAATCCGACCGCTTCCGCCTGCCTGCCGACATCGGCATTGGCCCGCTTCGCTTCCTCGATTGAAATGCCGTATTTGTTAGCAATGATTTCGTGAATCGTCAATGGCGTTTCTTTTTTCGCATTCGGATCCAATTCAAAGCTGCGAAATACAACCTCAACATCTTCTCGGTGCGGAAACTGTTCAAGCGCCTGTTCCAAGCGACGTTTGCCGATATAGCAAAACGGGCAGACAAAATCGGACCATACTTCAATTTTCACGGCCATATCCTCCTCTACTTTTGACGCGCTTCCCCTCCATTGTAGCCCATTGCCGGTCGAATGGCTAACGAAAGGCATGGGGACGGACCCGCCCGCATACATTGTACTACCATGCTGTTGGGACAAGGAGGACAAAAACCGATGCATTCTCACGAACTAGGCGCCTTTCTATTGCGGATTGTCACCGGATTCATCTTTTTCGCCCATGGGTGGGTGAAATGGCAACGGGGGCTTGAGGCGGCAGCGGATTCGTTTGTTGCTATGGGCCTTCCCGGCTGGCTCGCCTACATCGTGACGATCATAGAGCTTGCTGGGGGCTGGGCGATGATGCTTGGCCTTGGCACACGCCCGATCGCCGCGGCATTTGCCGTCATCATGGTCGGGGCCATCGCCACGGCGAAAGTCGACGCCGGCTTGCTCGGCAACGGCCGGGAAACGGGCTATGAATTCAATCTCGCCTTGCTCGCTATGTCCGTATATTTGTGGCTGAACGGCAGCCGGCTTTGGTCGTTAGACACGGTTATCGGGCGGCCGCGGGGCTAAGTAGGCACAAAAACGGGTGTCCCTCACAGCGGGACACCTTTTTCTTGCTTAATAAGGCTGAATAAGACTGGACAAATCTTGTCCTTGCTTGTCGGTACGCTGCTTCATCCTTTTTCCACTGTCAGCTTGACGACGCGCTCGCCGATGGCCCGAATCAACTCCGGCGGCATCGGGAAACTGATCGCAGCCGGGTCAGATGCCACCGCTGGAATCGTCGCCGCGAATTGTTCTTCCGTCATCGGATAGTCGGCAAAATCAGCCGGCAGCCCGATGTCATCGCGCAATTGGCGAATTCGCTCAATGGACTTTACCAACAGCGCTTCATTGCCTTGACCGTGATCATAAATGCCAAGCGCTTGAGCCAACAGCTTCGCTTTCGGCAAATACAATTCCGGAATCGCTTCCATCACGACTGGCAAAAAGACGGCGTTCGCCAAGCCATGTGGAATGCGAAACATCGCTCCGTACGCATGGGCGAAATTGTGCACCGGAATGGCGTTTAACGCAAAGCTGAACGCGGTGATGCCAAGCAAGCTCGCATGCAGCATCTCCAAGCGGGCGCGGATGTCCCCGCCGTCACGAACCGCCTCCGGCAAGTAGTCACGAATCAAACGGATCGCCTGCAAGGCGCATGCATCGGTGAGCGCGGTCGCCATCGGCGAGGCGAGCGCTTCAATGGCATGGGTGAGCGCGTCCATGCCGGTAAACGCCGTCACCTTCGGGGGAAGCCCTACCGTTAAATCAGGATCCAAAACGGCCACATCAGCATTGATAAACGGATTGATGATGTTCGTTTTCAAGCGCAGCTCTTCATTATAAATGACTGCGATCGGCGATACTTCCGACCCCGTGCCGGCCGTCGTCGGGATGGCGATGTGCGGGATCGGCATGAATTGCGCTTGCGGGAACGACTCGTACCGCAGCCCGCCTGGAATCGCCTCTTTAATATCACGCAACCCTTTAAACAGGGCGTATTTCACCCCTTTGGCCGTATCGAGCACACTGCCGCCGCCGACCGCCAACAAGGCGTCAGCTCCGACAGCGCGCGCATAGCGCACCGCTTCATTGACGCATTCACTTTCCGCATCCTGGCGGATATCCAAAAAGATGCCGACAAGCTCTGGTCCGACTCCATGCGTCGTCAAGTCAAAGAGGCTCGCTACTTTTTCGACAACCCCAGCTTGCTCGAGCCCACGGTCAGAAAGCAATAGCACCCGTTTAGCGCCCAGCCCGCGAAACAAATCCGGCACGAGCGCTCGGGTGTTCGACCCGGTGTAAATTGCCGTGCGCAGCCAAAAGTTCGCTAACGTCGTCATGTTCCTTCATCCCCCTTTACTTTTTCATCATGGTGTGCAGGCGAGAAAACAGCACTTGATACCATTTCCGTTTCCCAAGCTCCGGCACCATTGATGTGTGCACATGCTTCAGCTGCGTGTAAGCATCAAGTGAATATTTGCCCATCTCGCGCCCGATGCCGCTTTGTTTGTAGCCGCCAAACGGCGCGTCATTGCGAAGCATATGCCAGTCATTGATCCAGACGACGCCAGCCTGCAGGCGCCCGGCGATGGCGTACGCCTTGTTGACGTCTCGCGTCCAGACGCCGGCCGCAAGCCCGTAGATCGTGTCGTTGGCCATCGTCACCGCTTCTTCCACGTCATGATAGCGGATGATCGACAACACTGGACCGAAAATCTCTTCTTGAGCGATTTTCATGTCATTCGTGACATTCGAAAAAATCGTCGGCGCGACAAAATGGCCGCCTTCACAGCCGGGCACTTCGACTTCATGACCTCCGCATACAATGGTCGCACCTTCTTGCTTGCCGGCTTCAATATAGGAGAGCACTGTCTCTTTTTGCCGCTTGGAGATAACCGGCCCGACGTCGGTCGCCGGATCGAGCGGATGGCCGATTTGCAGCGTCTTCGTCAGGGCGACAAGCCGCTCGACCACTTCATCATGGAGCCGGTCAGGCACAAACAGCCTTGTTCCCGATTCGCACAACTGACCAGAGTGCAAAAAGACGCCAAACAAACTGCCGGGAACGGCAAGGTCCAAATCGGCATCTTCGAGCAAAATGTTCGGCGACTTGCCGCCAAGCTCAAGCGTAACGTTTTTCACCGTTTCCGCCGCCAACGCCATAATGCGGCGGCCGACTTCCGTCGAACCGGTGAACGCCACCTTGTCCACTTGCGGATGGCGGACAAGCGCCTCCCCGACATCGGCGCCGGGACCAGCCACCACGTTGATGACCCCCGGCGGCACGAAGGACGAAATGATTTCCGCCAGCTTCAGTGTCGACAGCGGTGTATAGCTCGCCGGTTTCACGACGATCGTATTGCCCGCTGCCAGCGCCGGGGCGATTTTCCACGACGCGATCATGAGCGGCAAGTTCCATGGTGTGATCGCCGCGCAAACCCCGATCGGCTCGCGCCAAACAAAGTTATGCGCCGGTCCGGGAAACGGCGGAATCGGCAGTGTTTCCGAAAACGGGTACTCTTGGACGATGTTTGCCATCGTTTGGAATAGATCGACCGTCTGCAAAATATCGATCGAGCTGATGCGCCGGATCGTCCCTCCGCTTGAGATTGCTTCCAAATAGGCGAGCTCTTGAGCGTTGGCGGCAATGGCTTGGGCGATCGCATTCAGCACGCGCGCCCGTTCTTTCGGTTTCATCGCCTTCCAATCGGTCTCGTCAAACGCCTTGCGCGCCGCCTTCACCGCCCGGTCAACATCATCCGCTGTCGCCTTCGCGACAGTCGCCACCACCTCTCCGGTCGCCGGATTGTATACGTGAAACGTTTCCCCGCTCGTTGCCGGCTGCCATTGGCCGTCAATGAAGAGTGGAAAATGATGCACTTGCACATGAGTGGTCATGACGATTTCTCCCTTCCTTGTTTTCGACTCTCAACCTCTAGCCAACGTTTTCGCTTTCCTCAAGACCGAACAGCTCGTCAAACGGTTTCTCCTGCGCTTTTTTCAACACTTCCATCCTCGTTGCCAGTTGGCGAGCGGTGAAATTCATGATATCGGCATGGTGGTCGGGTCCGAAAATCGAATCGTGGGCCGCTGCTTCCAACCGCTTTGCCTTTTGGTAAAGCCGAAACGGGAACGAATCCTCCTGCAGCCCGCGGCTGCCTGTTGTGACCAACGGCTCGGCACGACGCACGCTCACCACTCCTTTTCCATTTTTCTTGAAATGTCGGCTGGTGTTGTACTTCTGGATAGATGAACGCGGGGACAACCAATCAATGTAAAGGCTTACAAATAGGCTGTTGCGACAATAGGCGGGTTGCTGGCAAAAAGGCAGGTTGTAAAAATGACCAAAATGTTATGAATAGTCAATCATTTCCCTCATTCTAGCAACCTTCCCTTTCTTTCGTCAACAAAAAGCGAATGACATTTTCCGACAATAACGCTAAAAAAACAGAGGGGGTCACAACAGCATCGAGACCTCCTCTGCCACGGCCGTATATCCGCATCGAGCTGATTTGTTATTCAATCTCTCGCACTCCTCTTGAAAGCCAGCACCTCGTTAGGACAGCACCTACTCCGGTCATGCCCGCACTTTTCCGTATTCTTTCCGCAGTTCGCTCGCAATGATGTTGCGCTGGATTTCCGAGGTACCTTCGTAAATTTTCGTAATGCGGGCATCGCGGAAGTAACGTTCGATCGGGTAGTCTTTCATGTAGCCGAGGCCGCCGTGGATTTGCACGGCCATGTCAGCGATTTTGTTGTACACTTCCGAACCGAACAGCTTGGCGATGGCCGCTTCTTTGACGACGCGCATCTTTTGGTCGACCATCCAGGCGACGCGGTAGACGGTCGAACGCAGCACTTCGATCAACATGCTCATTTCCGCCAGCATATGCTGGATCGCTTGCTGCTCGATAATCGGCTTGCCGAACTGTTCACGCTGTTCGGCGTATTCCATGCAGTATTCCAAGAGGCGGATGCACGAGCCGAGGTTGCGCGCGGCAAGACCAGCACGGCCGTTCGCTAAAATCTTCAAGGCGTTGACATACCCTTCGCCTTCTCTCCCGAGCACGTTTTCGGCCGGCACTTCCAAGTTGTCAAAAAACAGCTCAGCCGAATGCGATCCGCGCAGCCCCATTTTCCGCTCGACTTTTCCGACGATAAAGCCGGGAAAATCTTTTTCTACGATAAAGGACGTGATGCCTTTCGGGCCTTTCGACGGATCGGTGACTGCCATGACGGTAAACACATGGGCGTCGACAGCGTTCGTAATATAATGTTTCGAGCCGTTAATGATGTAGCGGTCGCCTTTGCGGACGGCGGTCGTTTTGATCGCAGCGGCGTTTGATCCGGCGCTGGGCTCAGTGAGAGCAAAAGCGCCGATCCATTCGCCCGTCGCCATCTTTGGCAAATAGCGCTGCTTTTGTTCTTCCGTGCCGAGCTCAACGATGCCGACGGTGCCGATGCCGGTATGGGCGCCGATTAACGTCGTATAGCCGTTATGCGTTTTGCCGAGCTCTTCGTAAATGGCGCATTTGCCGACCATTGACAAACCGAGGCCTCCGTACTCTTCCGGAATGCTTAATCCAAACAGCCCCATTTCTTTCGACTTTTCAATGATATCTTGCGGAATCTGGTCATTTTCCTCAATATCCATCGCCACCGGTTCGACAACTTCTCTCACAAATTTGCGGACGTTTTCTTTTAAAAATTCAATCTCGGCTGGCAGCGTGAAATCCATCTTCTTCCCCTCCCCATGATTGAATTCCATATTTTTGCGCCTTGCGCACGAGTGTCGACGCATCGACACCAAGCAGTTTCGCAGCCCGCCGATACGTCTTCGCCTTGTGAAGCGCCTTGATGATCAGCTGGCGCTCGACGTCCGCCACCGCTTGTTTGAGCGGAACGACCTCGCTGACTGACACCGGATCGGCAGCCGTCGGCGGCTCAAGATGAAGCCATTTCGCCACGTGATCTTCGTCGACGACGGGCGCGGCAGACGTTACAAACATGCGCTCAATGGCGTTGACGAGCTCGCGGACGTTGCCAGGCCAATGGTAGTCCATCATCATCGCAAGCGCCCTGTCGGTGAACACGAGCTGTTTTTGATACTTTTTAGCAAACCGCTTTCGGTAATGGTCAACCAAGAGCGGAATATCTTCTTTCCGGTCGCGCAGCGGCGGAATGGCAATCGGCATCACGTTCAGCCGGTAAAACAAATCAGCGCGAAACCGCCCAGCGGCAACAAGCTCCTCAAGCGGCTTGTTCGTCGCGGCGATGACACGCACATCGATCCGCTTCGGCGCCTCCGCCCCCAACCTCATGATTTCCATCGACTGCAACACGCGAAGGAGCTTCACTTGCAGGTGAAGCGGAATTTCACTGATTTCATCGAGAAAAATCGTCCCGCCATCCGCCTGCTCGAAATAGCCTTTTTTCCCTTTCTTCGCCGCTCCGGTGAACGCCCCCGGCTCGTAGCCGAACAGTTCAGACTCCATCAACGTCTCGGGGATCGCCCCGCAATTCACTTTCACAAACGGTCGGGCGCGGCGGGCGCTTTGTTTCCAAATGTAGTTCGCCAATTCCTCTTTCCCGGTGCCCGACTCTCCGGTCAACAACAACGTCACATCGACAGCCGCCGCTTGGCGGGCGATATTGACAACATGCGCCATCGCTGGAGCGCGATAAATGAGATGATCTTCTTCCTGACGGCCCAACATATGAAGGAGCCGTTTCGTCTCCTCCAGTTCCGAGCGCAGCTGTTCCATCTCAGTCATATCTTTGACGTAGAGAACAACCCGCTCTGCCCGCCCATCTTCCTCGATGATCGGCACCGCGGAAACGATCCAAATATTTCCTGTTTCCGTCCCCTGATGAAGCATCGAACAGGGCTGACGTCCATCAAGCGCCTGTCGAACGACCCGGTCAAGCGGAGCGGTCACCCGCTCTTGCTCCGTTCCTAGAAACAGCGCATCCCATTTTTTGTTTCGCCGCGTGATCATTCCACTGCGGTCCGTGATAGCGATGCCGTCGCTGGATGCCTCCATCACCGTTTGCAATTCATTGACGATGCGCTTGACGGTCTCAAGTTCGTTGGAGATAAATTCAATCTCGGAAATGTCTTGAAACACCCCGACCGCCCCAACGACCTTCCCCTCGTCGATAATTGGCGAGCGGTTTGTAATATAGACGCGCTTGCCGACGCGGTATTTTTCCGTATGCCCTTTGCCGGTGCGCACGACCTCGAGCAAGCCAGACGGGATCACGACATCGGTCAAAAACTTGCCGATGGCTTCTTCTTTCGTCGTCCGCGCCATTTTCTCAGCCGGTGGATTGATCGATGTAATCCGTCCTTTTGCATCGATCGATAAAATGCCGTTATGGGCGGCGTTGAAAATGGCATCCAAATGTTTTAAGCGGAGTTGTGCCACCTTCGCATATGCCGTCAAATGCTGCTCTTTCGTCAACACACCGACAAGGCGTCCGCTCTCATCGACAACGGGCCGGAGCGGACCGCCGCCAAACTCGATCACTTCCACACGGTCGTGAATGGAAAGCGGCGGCAGCGACGGGCGCATCACCTCACGCACAGTTGTTTTCCCTTGGACAAGACCGAACAACACGTCTTTGACCGCCACCACGCCGACGATTTCCTCACTGCAACGGCATACGACCATCCCATCAAGTCCATATTCAACGAATGTCCGAGCCGCTTCATCAAGGGAATCGCTTTCAAAAATTACTGCCTTTGCCTTCACCATGATGTCTCCGACCATCATTGCCATTTCCTCTCCCACCGTTCCGCCTTATTTTCTACTCAAGCAATTTTTGTGCCAAAAAAGTTCCCGCTATTCAGAAAAAACAAACCCCTAGAAGGCTGGTGAAAAACAACGAATTCGCTCGGTTTGTGAGAAATCGTAAGGAAGGAGGTTATGGTGTTGCAAGGTTTTTCAATTTGAGAAACACTGTTGGAGAGCAGCATTTCCCCTTAAATCACCAACCTTCTAAAATTCATCTTACTTGATCGCTTGTTGCCAAACAACAACATATTGTTGCAATCTCGCAACAACAGTTCTGCCGTTATTCAGCTAAAAAATGTTGTTATTTCGCAACACTCATTAGTCACTTCTTTGCAACTATATAGATGCAACAAAGAAGTTTAACATATCCTTGACAGAAAAGTGGTTTGCCCATTTTCGACTGTCGAAGGCAAGCGTGTGGCTTGCCTCCGTCACGCCTTAGCGTGACGGAAGACCGAACAACGACTCGCTTCACAGACCCATTCATGGGTCTGGAAGCGGCGTTGTTCGGTCACTCGACAGTCGGATGCAATGACCGGCAAAGACGAAAAATGTTAAAGCTTTAAATTGCATCTATATAAAATTGATTCCCATTTTCAAAAAATCATTGTTTTTTTCATTGGATGCGCTATAATAATATTGATATTGATTATCATTTTTTGATCCGGAAGGAGGTGGCCTCATGGTCCGCCTATACGCCGAGGAGTTGACCGTCCGCTACGATGACCGGACGATTTTCGAACGCTTGTCCGTCCGCATTCCCGACCGACAAATCACAGCCATTATTGGACCAAACGGATGCGGAAAATCGACGCTGCTCAAGACGTTGACGCGCATCATTTCCCCGCAGTCCGGCGCCGTCATTTTGGACGGCCGGGCCATTTCGCAACAGCCAACGAAAGAACTGGCGAAAAAAATAGCTATTTTGCCGCAGACGCCGGAAGCGACAAGCGGATTGACCGTCGCTGAGCTCGTCTCGTACGGCCGCTTCCCTTATCAAAGAGGATGGGGCCGCCTAACGAAACAAGATTACGAAGCAATCGACTGGGCGCTTGCCGTAACGAAAACAGCCGATTTGAAACACCGGCCGGTTGACGCCCTCTCCGGCGGACAGCGGCAGCGCGTCTGGATCGCCATGTCGCTCGCTCAAGAGACGGACATCATCTTTTTGGACGAACCGACGACGTATTTGGACATCGCCCACCAGCTCGAGGTGCTCGAGCTGCTTGAACGGCTGAACAAAGAAGAAGGGCGGACAATTGTGATGGTGCTCCATGACATTAACCAAGCGGCGCGGTTTTCCGACTATGTGATCGCCATGAAGGCGGGCACGATCGTCAAAGCCGGGCCGAGCGAAGACGTCATTTGCCGCGATGTGCTTCGCGACGTGTTTGGCATTGACGCTGACATCGGCCGCGACCCGCGGACGAACAAACCGATTTGCTTCACTTATCAACTGCTTAGGGAGGCTTGATTCGTCATGAGGAAAACATGGCTTTCCTTGTTGCTTCTTTTGGCGCTTGTGCTAAGCGCCTGCGGCAACGCGGCGGACGACAACAAGAACAGCAGCGCTTCACCAAAAGAAAAAAAGCCGGAAACGATTACATACCAATCGGAAAACGGACCGGTGGAAGTACCGGCTGATCCAAAACGCGTCGTCGTCTTATCGACGTTTGCTGGGCATGTGCTGGCCTTGGACGTCCCCATTGTTGGCGTGGATTCGTGGTCGAAAATGAGCCCGCTTTTTCAAGAAAAACTGAAAGATGCCGAAGTCGTGACCGATGAAGACATTGAAAAAATTATGGCGTTAAAACCGGACTTAATTATCGGATTATCCAATACGAAAAACGTCGATAAATTAAGCAAAATCGCCCCGACCGTCACGTTTACATACGGAAAGGTCGATTATTTAACACAGTTTCTAGAGATTGGTAAACTGTTAAATAAAGAAAAAGAAGCGAAAGCATGGATTGACGACTTCAAACAACGGGCGCAACAAGCCGGGGAAGAAATCCGGGCGAAAATTGGCGAAAACGCAACGGTCACCGTAGCCGAAAACTTTGATAAGCAGCTGTATGTGTTCGGCAACAATTGGGCGCGCGGCACAGAAATTTTGTATCAAGAAATGAAGCTGAAAATGCCAAAAGCGGTCGAAGAGCAGGCGCTCAAACCGGGCTACTATGCCGTTTCCCTTGAAGCGCTGCCGCAGTTTGTCGGCGATTACCTCATCTTAAGCAAAAACGGCGACGGCGATACATCGTTTATGGAAACGAACACGTTTAAAAACATCCCTGCTGTCAAAAACGGCCGTATGTTCGTCGCTGATGCCAAGGCGTTTTATTTCAATGACCCGATTACGTTAGACTACCAGCTCGATTTCTTTAAAAAGCATTTTTTAGGCCAATAATGACGAGACGGGGCGTTCACGGACAGTGAATGTCCCGTCCTTTCTTGTGAAAAGGAGGAAACCGCCGATGGAAGCAAACCGCCGGCTATGGCCGTTTCGTTATACGTTTCTCTTCTCTCTTATCCTGCTGATGGCCATCTGGTTCGGATCCATGGCCATCGGCGTCGCTGATACGACATGGAGTGACGTATGGCGCGCGCTCTTTTCCGATGAACAAGGTAAACAACTGGACTTGATTCGCGAGCTCCGTTTGCCTCGGGAAACCGCGGCGGCCTTTGTCGGCGCCGGACTCGCCGTCGCTGGGGCGATCATGCAAGGAATGACACGCAACCCGCTTGCTGACCCAGGACTGCTCGGCTTAACCGCTGGAGCGAACGCAGCGTTGGCCATAACGATGGCCTTTTTTCCTTCCGCCCATTATCTCGCAATCACCATCGCCTGTTTGCTTGGGGCGGCTGTGGGAGCAGGGACGGTCTTTGGCATCGGCGCCGCCCGCAAAGGCGGCTTTTCTCCATTGCGCATCGTCCTAGCCGGCTCGGCGGTCTCAGCGCTTTTGTTTGCCGTCGCTGAAGGAGTTGGCCTTTATTTTCATATTTCCAAAGACGTTTCGATGTGGACATCGGGCGGGGTAGCCGGAACGTCGTGGAAACAGCTGTCAGTCATCATTCCGCTCATCGTGATCGGGCTCGCCATTGCCGTATGGTATTCGCGGCAGCTGACGATTCTTAGCTTGAGCGAAGACGTCGCCGTTGGCGTCGGACAAAAAACAACAGCCGTCAAAACGTGGCTGTTTTCCGCTGTGTTTTTATTAACAGGAGCATCGGTCGCCATCGCCGGCAACATCACCTTCATCGGCTTGATGATCCCTCATCTTGTGCGCGCAATCGCCGGCGCCGATTACCGATTTATCATCCCGCTGTCGGCCACGGTCGGCGCGACCGGCATGATCGTCGCTGATACGGCGGCCCGCACGGTCAATGCCCCATTTGAAACGCCAGTGGCAGCCATCGTTGCGGTGATCGGCTTGCCGTTTTTCCTGTTTGTCGTGCGGAAAAAAGGGAGGGGCTTTGAATGAGAATGCGCATCACAGCAGTGTTAGGCATGCTTTTGTTGCTTATTGCCGCAACAGCCGCCATCGCGTTGGGCACCGGCGAAGCGCCGCTCTCGTACGGACGCATCGCGCCGACACTGTTCGGCTACGGTTCGATGCAAGAAGCGTTTATTTTGTTTTCTCTCCGCCTGCCGCGCATCGTGATTACGTTGCTCGCCGGGATGGCGCTCGCCTTGTCGGGAGCGATGCTGCAAGGCACCACCCGAAATGAGCTCGCCGATCCGGGCATATTGGGCATCAACGCCGGTGCCGGCGCAGGCGTCGCTATATTCTTTTTATTTTTCCCGATTGAAGCCGGGACGTTCCTTTATGCTCTGCCGCTCGTCGCCTTAGTGGGAGCACTGTTGACGGCGGCGGCCATGTACGCCGTTTCCTACCATCAAACAACCGGGCTGCAGCCGGTATCGTTCGTCCTGACCGGGATCGGGTTTTCGATGGCGCTCTCCGGGCTCATGATCATCCTCATTTCCGCCGCGGACCGAACGAAAGTCGACTTTATCGCCAGATGGCTTTCCGGAAACATTTGGGGCGATGATTGGCCGTTTGTTTGGGCGATGCTGCCGTGGCTTGTCATCGGTGCATTGATCGGTCTATATCGGGCGAAACGGCTAAACCTTTTGCATTTAGGCGATCCGGTCGCCATCGGCGTCGGCGTTCATGTTCGCCGCGAGCGGCTCGTACTGATGGCGACAGCGGTCGCCGTCGCTGCAGCGGCCGTCGCTGTAACCGGGGGCATCTCTTTTATCGGCTTAATGGCGCCGCACATCGCCAAAATGATCATCGGCCCGCGCCATGAGCGGGCCATTCCGGCAGCGATGCTCATCGGCGGCTGGCTGCTGCTTGCCGCTGACACGATCGGGCGAAACGTTCTCGCCGAACCGCTTCCGGCCGGAGTTGTTGTGTCATTCATCGGTGCACCATACTTCATTTATTTGTTATTGAAGCGTTGAACCTTTTGATGGCCATGAGACGGATCAAGGATGGCGGATAAGCTCGTTCAACTGCCTTCATCTTCATCTCTCTACTCCCGTTTCACTTTGAAACGGGAATTTTTCCGTTTGCGATGCGAAAAGGGCTGGCTCCAAGACCGAAAAACAGCCTTGGGCGCGCAGCCCTTTTTGGCAAAACCATTCCTTAAAATGCCGGAATTAAGAAGCCCGGCGCCGCTTCCAAAAGCGGACAGCTCCAATCAAAATGATCGCAGCAATAATGACATACACCACTTCGGCGTACATCCCAATCACTTCGGATACTTTCCCCCACGACTCACCGAGCGCCGCCCCGATCGAGATTAAAATCGTATTCCAAATGAGCGTGCCCAGCACCGACAGCCAGACAAACAGCCCTATATTCATCTTCGCCATGCCCGCCGGGATGGAAATCAAGCTGCGTACAAGCGGAACCATGCGCCCGAAAAAAACGGCCCACACCCCATAGCGGTGAAACGTCAGGTTCGCCTTGGCGATGTCTTCCGGCTTCACCCGCAGCCATCCGCCCCAACGGTCAACGATCCGCTCGAGCCGCTCAACCGACAACAGCCGGCCGATGCCGTACAGCACCAATGCCCCGGCAACCGAACCGGCGGTCGCCGCCGCAATAACGCCAGGCACCGTCAAAGACGTGTACGTCGTCATAAACCCGCCAAACGGCAAAATGACTTCCGACGGAATCGGCGGAAAGATATTTTCCAGCGCGATCATAAAAAAAATGCCGATATAGCCAAATTGCTCCATAAAATCAGTGATCCACGCCTGCATGGCGCCATTCTCTCCCTTCCGCACGGCTCATTGTATGTACGCATGTCTCTTTCCTCATAATGTATGTATATGATATGGTAGTACAAAAAAAGATCCTTTGCAAAAAAGAAAAGCAGCTTGCTTTCGCTCTCCCTTCGATATCACCGGCTTCATCGGCGTCTCGCAAACGAAAGGCCGCCCACCCCCAAGCAGATGAGGATGGACGGCACGCCCCCCCTAGCAACAACTTTTTCCGTGATTATACCCAACCGCGGTAGCGAGCTGCTTCTGCTGTTTGACGCAGCCCGATCATGTACGCCGCCATGCGCATATCCACACGGCGCGATTCCGCCAATTCATAGACGCGATGAAACGCGCTCGTCAATTTCTCTTTCAACTTCTCGACAATTTCCTCTTCCGTCCAATAATAGCCTTGGTTGTTTTGCACCCATTCAAAATAGGAAACAGTCACCCCGCCAGCGCTCGCCAGCACATCAGGCACCAATAGCACACCCCGCTCCGTCAAGATTTTGGTCGCTTCCAGCGTCGTCGGGCCGTTGGCCGCCTCGACCACAATTTTAGCGCGAATATTCGCGGCATTGTCACGCGTAATTTGATTCGCTACCGCGGCCGGAACTAAAATATCACACTCTTTTTCCAGCAGCTCTTGATTGGTGATGACATTCTCAAACAGCGTTGTCACCGTGCCAAAACTGTCGCGGCGATCCAACAAATACGGAATATCCAGTCCGTTCGGGTCATACAACGCGCCATACGCATCGGAAATGCCAATGACGCGAGCTCCAGCTTCATGCAAAAACTTGGCCAAAAAGCTGCCTGCATTGCCGAATCCTTGAATAATGACCCGCGCCCCCTGCAACTCGATTCCCGCTTTTTTCGCTGCTTCTTCGATGCAAATCGTGACACCGAGCGCCGTCGCTTTTTCCCGACCTTGGGAGCCGCCGAGCACAAGCGGCTTGCCGGTGATAAAGCCAGGGGAATCAAATTCGCGGATGCGGCTATATTCATCCATCATCCACGCCATAATTTGCGAGTTGGTAAACACGTCCGGCGCAGGGATATCTTTGGATGGCCCCACGATCTGACTGATCGCCCGCACATAGCCGCGGCTGAGCCGCTCCAGCTCACCCATCGACATGTTCCGCGGGTCGCAGACGATGCCACCTTTGCCGCCGCCATACGGCAAACCGACAATTCCGGCTTTGATCGTCATCCACATCGACAGCGCCTTGACTTCTTCCTCGGTGACATCTGGATGAAAACGAATGCCTCCCTTGGTCGGCCCTACGGCATCGCTATGCTGGGCGCGGTAGCCGGTAAACACTTTCACCGTTCCGTCATCCATACGGACGGGAATGCGTACGGTAAGGACGCGCAATGGTTCTTTGAGCAGCTCATACATCTCCTCGCCGTAGCCGAGTTTGGCCAGCGCCTCTTTGATCACGCGCTGGGTGGAGAGAAACATATTTTCTTCCATCGTCTCATTCGCCTCTTTGACTCGATTTATGGACGGGACAAGACATTCGCAATCCGTTCGAACGCCCAATCCAATTCCTCTTTCGTAATGATGAGCGGCGGTGCGAAGCGAATGACCGTCTCATGCGTTTCCTTGCAAAGCAATCCTTGCTCTTTCAGCGCCTCACAGTACGGACGCGCCGGCACATGCAGCTCAACGCCGATAAATAAGCCGCGGCCGCGGATCTCTTTAATATCGTCGTTTCGGATTTGTTTTAGTTTCGAAAGGAAGTATTCGCCAAGCTCAAGCGAACGCTCCGCTAGACGCTCTTCTTCAATCACTTCGAGCGCCGCGATCGACACCGCACATGCAAGCGGATTGCCGCCAAACGTCGATCCGTGCGAGCCGGGTTCAAACACCGACAAAATGTCGCGGTTGGCGACGACGCAGGAAATCGGGAACACCCCGCCGCCCAACGCTTTCCCTAAAATATACATATCAGGCACGACATCTTCCCAGTCGCAGGCAAATAACTTTCCTGTTCGCCCCAACCCCGTTTGAATTTCATCAGCGATGAACAACACGTTGTTTTCCTTGCACACGTCATACGCGGCTTTTAAAAAGCCTTGCGGTGGAATGCGGATGCCGGCTTCCCCTTGGATCGGTTCGACAAGAAACGCCGCCGTATTCGATGTAATCGCCGCTTTCAACGCTTCGATGTCGCCGTACGGGATGATTTTCACTCCGGGCAAAAGCGGCCCAAAACCGCGTTTATAGGCCGGTTCGGACGACAAGGACACCGCGGCGAGCGTCCGGCCGTGGAAGTTTCCTTCACAAACGATGATTTCGGCTTGGTTGTCCGGGACGCCTTTGACGTCATACGCCCAGCGGCGCGCCGCCTTGAGCGCCGTTTCCACCGCCTCGGCGCCCGTGTTCATCGGCAGCACCATCTCTTTTTTCGTCAACCGGCACACTTTTTCGTACCACGGGCCGAGCTGGTCGTTATGGAACGCGCGCGATGTGAGCGTCACCCGATCGGCTTGCTTTTTCAACGCTTCAATAATCTTCGGATGGCGATGGCCTTGGTTGACAGCGGAATAAGCGCTTAACATGTCCATATAGCGGTTGCCCTCTGGGTCTTTCACCCATACCCCTTCCGCTTCCGAAATGACAATCGGCAATGGATGATAATTTCGTGCTCCATATCGTTCCGTTTGTTCGATGAGCTGTTGCGATTTTGTCGTCATCAAAATCCCCCTTTTTTTCCTCACTCTCCACCTTCACGGACAACGTTTGCCTTCATCCGACGATTGACGGACCAACGTTCCATTACAGGAAAAGGGCGGCTGCGGCCGCCCCGCCATTAAAACATTTCCGATACGGTTTTCGCTTGCATATGGAGAATCAAATAGTCCGGGCCGCCAGCTTTCGAGTCGGTGCCTGACATGTTAAAGCCGCCAAACGGCTGATAGCCGACAATGGCCCCCGTGCAGCCGCGGTTGAAGTACAAGTTGCCGACATGGAACTCGTGCCGCGCTTTTTCGAGATTCGCCCGATTGCGCGAAATGACGGCGCCTGTCAATCCGTATTCCGTATTGTTCGCGATCTCAAGCGCATGGTCAAAGTCGCGCGCTTTCGCAAACGCCACGACCGGTCCGAAAATTTCCTCCTGCATGATGCGCGCGTTCGGGTCGACATCAGCAAACACGGTCGGCTGGATGAAGAATCCTTTCGAGTCGTCTCCTTCTCCGCCCGTCATGAGACGGCCTTCTTGTTTGCCGATTTCGATATACTCCATAATTTTGTTGTACGCCCCTTGGTCGATGACCGGGCCCATAAACGTCGCTTGCTCTGCCGGGTCGCCGACGTTGAGCTGTTTCGTCAGCTCGACGACGCGGTTCAACACTTGGTCGTAGACATCTTGAACAACAATCGCGCGCGAGCACGCCGAGCATTTTTGTCCCGAGAAGCCAAACGCTGACGCGACGATCGATTGCGCCGCCAGTTCGAGATCGGCTTCTTTATCGACGACGATGGCGTCTTTGCCACCCATTTCCGCGATGACGCGTTTCAGCCAAATTTGCCCTGGGTGCACTTTCGCTGCCCGCTCATAAATGCGGATGCCGACATCCCGCGATCCGGTGAAGCTGATAAATCTTGTGCGCGGATGGTCAACCAAATAGTCGCCGACTTCCGCGCCGCTGCCCGGGATATAGTTCAATACACCAGCCGGAAGCCCCGCTTCTTCCAACACTTCCACAAATTTATACGCCACCACCGGCGTTGCGCTCGCCGGTTTCAACAGCACCGTATTGCCCGTGACAAGCGAAGCGACCGTTGTTCCCGCCATAATGGCAAACGGGAAGTTCCACGGCGAAATGACAACCCCGACGCCAAGCGGGATATAGAAAAACCGGTTCGTTTCCCCCGGACGGCTTTCGACCGGAATGCCGTCTTTCAACTTCAACATTTGCCGGCCGTAATATTCCATAAAGTCAATCGCTTCCGCGGTATCGGCATCCGCTTCGCGCCACGGTTTGCCTGCTTCTTTCACCAGCCAAGCGGAAAACTCGTGCTTGCGCCGGCGTACGATCGCCGCCGCCCGGAACAAAATATCGGCCCGCGCTTCCGGGCTCATCCGGCTCCATGTGCGGAACGCCTCATCAGCGGTTTTCATCGCCCGCTCCGCCAGCTCTTTGTTCGCTTTCGCCACCCGGCCGACCACTTCCGTTTTGTTCGCCGGATTGATCGAAGTGATTTTGTCTTCCGTCATCACCCGCTCGCCGCCGATCACAAGCGGATAATCGCGCCCAAGCTCCGATTCCACTTTTTTGAGCGCCGCTAAAAACGCTTCACGGTTCGCTTCCACGGTAAAGTCGGTGAGCGGTTCGTGTCTGTACGGCTGCACCATTTCGTCATCCTCCTTTTAAAGGCAAAAAAATTTTTCGTTATAAAACGATTTCATAGTTATATTATGCAAATGATTATGGCTTTTTTCAATTGTTTTTACTTGGCGGCCTTGAGCTCCCCCTTTTCCGCATTTAGAGGCTGAAGCCGTTTTTTCGCCACAAGGTGGTAGTACCCGTAGCAAGCGAGCAAAAACGGAATGCCGCAGTAAAGAGCGATCCGTTGATCTGGGATAAAGGCCAGTCCGATGATCGTCGCCATATTCAACGCAAACGCGGCCAGCGGCACGAACGGATACAACGGCGTCCGGTATTTCAGATCGCGCACATCGCCGCCTTCGCGCAAAAACGCTTTCCGGCCGAAATAGCTTGACAGCGCGATGGAAGCCCACACCGTGACGGCGCCAAACCCGGCGATCGCCGTCAGCCAGACGTACACCGTATCTTCCGCATACACGCTGCACAACAGAGACAAGCAGCCGATGGCAATGCTGGCAATAAGCGCATTGATGGGCACGCCGCGTTTCGATAGCTTGCTGAAAAACGGAGTGACCATGCCTTGGCGCGACATCGACCAGAGGACGCGCGATGTCGCATATAAGCCCGAGTTGGCCACCGACAACACCGCGGTAATAATCACAAAGTTCATAATATCGGCCGCATACGGAATGCCGATATTGTCAAACACCACCACAAACGGACTCTCAACGACGCCGGCTTTCTCCCACGGAAACAAACCAGCCAGCACAAAAATGGCCAAAATAAAGAAGATCAAAATGCGCCATACGGTGTTGCGCAACGCAACCGGCACCGTTTTTTCCGGCTCGCGGCTTTCCCCCGCGGCCACGCCGACCAATTCCGTCCCTTGGAACGAAAAGTTCACAAGGATCATGGTCGTAAAGATGGCCCAAAACCCGTTTGGAAACAATCCGCCATGATCAGTAAAATTCGAGAAAAACGGAGCGGGTTGTCCATTTTTCATATGGATGACTCCGAACATCGCCGCCAGACCAAGAACAATAAAGGCGATGACCGTCAGCACCTTGATGCTCGAAAACCAAAACTCCACCTCGCCAAATCCTTTGACAGACAACGCATTGATCAAAAACAACAATAAAGCAAAGACGGCGCAAAACACCCATGTCGGCACATCGGGAAACCATCGTTTCATGAGGATGCTGACAGTGAGAAGCTCGATGCCGACCGTCACCGACCAGTTCAGCCATGACAGCCAACCGATGCAATACCCCACTGCCGGCGAGATGAACTTCGTCGCATACGTCTGATACGACCCGGCATCAGGAATTCTCACGGCCAATTCTCCTAACGAAAGCATTGTCAAATACATGACCAATCCGCCAAAAAGATAAGCAACGACGGCCCCTCCTGGCCCCGCCTCATGAATCGTATAACCCGATCCTAAAAACAAACCGGTGCCGATCACTCCGCCTAGCGCGATCATAAATAAATGCCTGCTTTTTAGCTCTCGTTTCAGTTCTTGCACTGGTTGCATCCGAAAACTCTCCCCTCTCTATGATAGATTCCGCAACCGCTTACATTTTTATCAAACGAACAGCAACCTCCTTTTATGCAAAATTATTTTTCAATTTCTAATGTATTACAACTTTATTATGAAATGATTTTTTTCTATTTTCAATATATTTAGCAAAAAATTTTTTCACATCTTTCTTTCCCTTCCTGTCTCCCGTCCACCTTATGCTATAATACAAAAAAGAGAGGTGCTGATCGTGAACCGGGATATGGAAACGCTTTTATCAATGTATGAGCAAATTCTCGAAATGATCGACCTTGGCGTCCATGCGGTCGATCAACATGGGAAAACCGTCATTTACAACCGGAAAATGCGGGACATCGAGGGTATGAACATCGAGGACGTGCTCGATAAAAATATTTTGGACGTCTTCCGCTTCAACCCGGAGCAGCCGAGCACATTGCTTGAAGCGCTGCGCACCGGTGAAAGCATTCTGAACAAGCAGCAAACTTATTTCAATAACAAAGGACAAGCCGTGACAACGGTCAATCAAACACACCCGCTGCAAAAAGACGGGCGCATCATCGGTGCAGTGGAAATCGCCAAAGACATCACCAAATTCCGCAAGCTGATCCAAGAGCACCACCAACGCGGTGAAGCCGGTCGCACGTTTGCGGACATCATCGGCCAAAGCGAAGCCATGCAAAAGGCCATCCGCCTTGCTCGTCATGCCGCCCGCTCCGAGGCGTCTGTGCTGCTCATTGGGGAGAAAGGGACAGGAAAAGACTTGCTCGCTTCCTGCATTCACCACGAAAGCGAACGGCGAGCCAAGCCGTTTTTTGCGCAAACGTGTTTGTCGCTTCCGGACGATTGGATGGAAACGATGCTGTTTGGCAACGAAGAAGACGGCGAGATCCAGCCCGGCTTGTTTGAACAAGCGGACGGCGGCACCGTCCTGCTTGACGATATTGACTCGTTAAGCCTGCCGCTTCAACAAAAACTTGCCCGTTTCCTGCAAGAAAAACAGTTTGTCCGCGCCCATGGCCAAGAACCGGTTCGTGCGGACGTTCGCCTCATCGCCTCGACAAGCGGCGACCCGATTGACGCGGTCCAAAACGGAGAATTGCTCAAATCGCTTTACTACCAAATTGCCGTCCACTGCATCGTCCTGCCGCCGTTGCGCGAACGGAAAGAGGACATTTTGCCGCTCGCTATCCATTTCATCCGTCAAGGCAACGAGCGCTATGGCCTACATGTCGAAGGACTCGGCGATGACGTGCAAGAGGCGTTTCTCGCTTACAGCTGGCCCGGCAACGTGCGCGAGCTTGAGGCCGTCATTTTGGAAACGATGGCGACGATGGAACAAGAACAAACCATCACCCTCGCCCATCTGCCTGCCCCTTTTCGAGCCAAGCTGGCGCCCGACGAAACGAAAACGGACTTTTTATTTGATACGGAAGACATTTTGCCGCTTGACAAATACATGGAAGAAGTCGAAATTTACTACATCCGCAAGGCGCTGCAGCATCACGGCTTCAACATCACCAAAACGGCTAAAGCGCTTGGTTTGAGCCGACAAAACTTGCAATACCGCATCCGCAAGTACCAGATTGATAAGGAGTGGGGATGAAAAGGCGGAAAGCCTCAGCCAGCGGGACGGCAAAAGGAACAGGGGGAGGTCGCTGTGGATGATCGACGCTCATATTCATCTCGACCAGTACACGGACATCGATGAACAAATCAACCGTTGGCAAGAAGCGGGCATCACCGGCGTCGTCGCCGTATCCACCGATTTGCGCTCCAGCTGCCGAACGCTTGAGTTGAAACAGCGGTTCCCTTCCTTCGTCTACGCCGCCATCGGCTTTCATCCCGAGCAACCGCTGCCAAGCGAAGCCGATTGGAACGAATGGACAGAACTTGTCAAGCAAGAGCGGCCGCTGCTCGCCGCCATCGGCGAAGTCGGGCTGCCATACTATTCAGCGGAAGCATGCGCCAAGCTGCCCGCGTATCAAGAACGATTAACTGAAATTGCGGCCATCGCCGCGGATGCCTCCTTGCCGCTCGCCCTTCACGCCGTCTACGACCGCGCCGAAACCACCTTGGCCATCTTGCAGCAAGCTGGCGTCCGACAAGCCCATTTCCACTGGCTGAAGGCCGAGCCTGCCGTGGTCAAACAAATCGTCCAATGCGGCTACTACATCTCCGTCACGCCGGAAGTGTGCTACCGCGAGCGCGACAAGCAGCTGTTATCCCTCGTTCCCATCGAGCAGCTGCTCCTTGAAACCGATGGCCCATGGCCGTTTGCAGGCCCGTTTGCCGGAAAACTGACGACGCCGTTATGGCTATTGGACTCCGCGCGAGCCGTGGCGGCACACTATGGCCGAGATATCGAACAAGTCAAAACCATGATCACGGCGAACACAAAACGGCTTTACGGTTGATCTTCCTTATCGTACGATGAAACCAAATCTACATCGAAATGAGGGAAACATGATGGATCATAATGAGCGAGTGCGCCAACAGCTGATCAAAAGCGTTTCCGGGCTGTCGGACGAACAGCTGAACACTCGAGTGGCGGACGGAAGTTGGACGATCGCCCAAGTGCTCGAACACCTGTACTTAATCGAAACATCGATCGCAGCCATGATCGCCTATACATTGACGCATGGCGAGAGCCAACCGGTCGAGGAGAAACCGATCCACTTGACCGTTGATCGTTCGAAAAAAGTGGAGGCGCCTGATTTCGCCCGCCCGGACAACCGCTTTTTCACTCGACACGAACTGGAAGAAAAATTACGCCAATCGCGGCAGCGGTTGCGCCAAATCACGGAGCAAGCCAATCCGGCCGATTTGGAAGCCAAATCGTTTCCGCATCCGGTTTTTGGGCCGTTGAATTTGAAGCAATGGGTGGAATTTGTCGGCTATCATGAACAGCGCCACCTCGCGCAAATGGAAGAAATCAAAGCACAGCTTCCATAAGGAGCAGCCTTCATCTGCTTCATCCACGATCCTCATGAATGCCAAAAGCCGAGCAACGACCAGCCAAATCCCCGCCCTGCTCGGCTTACAATGATTTTCCATCTTCAAGTAAACGCTCCATCGCTCCTGTCACAGGGATTGTTCGTTATGGAGGTATCTCCCCTTCACTTGCTTTAACGTCGCCACGATGAGAAAACTGACAATGACCAACAAACACCAGGAGCTCACTTTTCCTACGTGAACGAGGCTCCACGCCTTCGCCTGGTTTGGATATTGCCAAGCGCCAAAAAAGGTGGCGATGTTTTCAGCGATCCAGATGAAAAACCCGATCAGCAAAAAGGACAAAACAAGCGGCATCCGGTAGCGGATTCCCCCAACCTCATACGTCACCCATGACCGCCAAAAGACAAGCATGACGAGGCTCGAGAGCCACCAACGAACGTCCACCCAATAATGGTGGGTGAAAAAATTCAAGTAAATCGCCGAAGCGAGAGGAACGACCATCCAAAACGGCGGCCATTGCACCAACTCCACCTTCAGCCTTCGCCACGCCTGGCAAAGATAGCTGGCGACGCTCGCATACATAAACCCGCTGTACAAGGGCACGCCAAAGATTTTCGTATACCCCTCTTCCGGATACGACCACGAACCCATGCGCACTTTAAACAGCTCGAGCGCAAGTCCAATGACGTGGAACAAGGTGATCACTTTGAGTTCATCCCGCGTTTCCAGCCGTGACCGCACCATCCACCATTGCATGAGAAGGCAAATAACAAGCAGCCAATCATACCGCGGCAATAGCGGAAGCGGCGCGATCTTCGTCAGCGCCAATGAGGCAAAAATGACAACCGGAAACACGCAAGACAACGCCTGCGCCCAACCGAAGCGAACAAGCTGCACAAACGCTTTGATCAGCCGCGACTTTCTGCAAAACTGGCGCACCCGGACTATCATGAGGCAAAGCGGTGGGTATTCGTTCACCGCTACCTCGTGTTTCTCCCCTTTCAAGCCGTCTCCTCCCTACTCACGGATTTGACTCCCCTTCATCACTTCGATACTCCAAAATGTCCCCGGGCTGGCAGTCGAGCGCCTTGCAAATGGCTTCGAGCGTCGAGAAACGGATCGCCTTCGCCTTCCCGTTTTTCAAGATCGACAAATTCGCCATCGTGATCCCGACTCTCTCAGACAGCTCGGTGACGCTCATCTTCCGCTTCGCCAACATGACATCAAGATTCACGATAATCGGCATGTCATCCACCTCAAATGGTCAACTCATTTTCTTGTTTGATTTCAATCGCCTGCTGCAGCAGCTTTTGCAAAACCGCGGCGAACACAGCGATGACAAGCGACGCAAACGGCACAATCAGACCGACGAAAATGACACCCGGAGCGTCGTCTTTCTCGGCGAACAAGTAAAACAGCGGCAAGACAAGCAAATGCAGCCCGCTGATGGCGACGGCGCAATGTTTGATCGTCTTTAACGCTTTCACCGACGCCTCGGAAAACGCGTCGTTTCGGTCAATATACACTAACAACCGGAACGCCTGATACAAAGCGAAGTAGAACGGCAGCGCGGACGCCTCAAACACAAGATAAACAAAATACTTGATCCAAGGGAACGTTGGCACCAGCTTGACAGCCACCTTCGCAAGCGCAGGCACCAAAAATAGGCACAATGCCAAAACCGGAAGGCCGATCAACACTAAAGACGCCTTCAAAAACAACGTTTCCCGTTTCATCGAAACACCTCACTGACTCGTTTTCGACTTTATTGTAATGAATGTCTTATCGTTTATCAATAAATAATTATTGATTTAAATTAAATTTTTTCTGCAAAACAACAAAAAGAAAAGACGTCCCCACACGGGAACGCCCGACCATACCTATTGAGACGACAGGCACACCGTATTCACTTCCACGCCGCCCATTACCAATCGATTCGCTTTCCATCCCGGAAAAAGCCGCCGTTCGGCCCGTCAGACCCGATTCTGCTATTTAACCGCACTCCCCCCAATTACTCGTTTTTCATCGACAGCGCGTGCTTTCGCGGAAATCATAATAGGATACCCTCCTTCAATCCATAAATTTAATCAACACCTGTCTATCATTATAAAAGAAAGAGGGCACTTTCAATGGTTAGATCAAGACAATTCGTTGATTATTCAACAAATTGTATGAAATTATCGATGATCGATTCGATGTTTTCTTTTCCAACATCGTCATCCTCGCAAAGGAACAAACCCTACCAAAGATTCCCGATCATGAGGTCATATCGAAAACAACATCCGCCCGTTTAATCGGCTCTTCGGTTTCCAAATAATAGTCTTCTGCTTTCCAATACCGGTTGATGAACTTTTGGATGTTTTGTTTCACTTGATCGTTTTCACGGGCAAAGCGAATCTCTCGCGGACAATCCAAATAGACGACGAAGTCAAAAAACGGCCTCCATTCTTTCCTTTGCAGAAAAACATCTTCAATCATGATCATGTCCGAATCAGAGAGGTAAACTGTTCGCTTGGAGTGCGTATCGGTCTCATGATCATAAAACGGGAGGGTCAGCTGGTGGGATGCTTTGAGTTGACGGAACAACTGATGCGTTAGCCACTCCACATCCCACTGTAAATAATAATATTCAAACCATTCCTCGTTTCCCGTATGATAACGTTTGGCGCGCTCGACAATATGATCATCCATGTGAAAAACGCACACGGAGATGCCTTGCTCCCGCAACGTTTGACTCAGCTGATTGGCTAATGTCGTTTTGCCCGATCGGCTTAGCCCATCAATCCCGAGGACCAATCGGCCCGCTGTTTTTATCGCCAAAATGGTCTTGCATAAGAAGTCGATGCGATCACGCAACCCCATCCCCCCTCATGTATTTTTAGGATAGCCTATTTATAAAGTACAAATTCAAAATCGCTCTGCTGCGGCGGAAAACAAGCGGTTTTTCCCGATGAACTCCGCTGTTTTTTCCGCTGCTTCCGTTTTCCTTTTCCAGCGATCACTTGCTCTAACCCTTTTCCCATTAATTTGAAGGCAAAAATTGCAACGATAAAGGCAACACACGGCCCGACAACAATCCATTGGTCAAGCATCATTTCCCGATAGGAAAGACCGATCAAGCCGGACCATTCGTTCGAAAGGGAGAACGCCACCTTCTCGGGAGGGCCCAACCCATCGGAATCGTATATAACTTTTACGCCTCCTAGCAATATTTGAAACGCCCCGAGATGCACAAGCAGCAAGAGCGACTGCACAGTCTGCTGGGTAAACAGCAAAAACAGACGCGGCCGCATATACGGGAGAACGTGCTTGCGGATGAGCCAAACGTTATCAGCTCCCATCAGCCGGGAAGAAACGACAAATTCATTTTGCAAAAAGACAGCGATATCATTGCCGATGACCAGCATTAACGGCGGAAGCGCAACAGCCGCAAGCACCAATAGTTGTTTTATCAACACTCCCATTCCAGCTCCTTGCTCCTCCAATGGAATGAAAGCAAAAAAGAGCATCGTTAAAAAGATCGCCGGCACAAACCGAAAGGCGCGGACGATGGACTCGGCAATAAACCGAAATTTCTGTAAATAAAAAGCATACATGATTCCGCCGACCGTCCCGAACGCCAGCCGCAGCAAACTGACCGCCAATGCGGTGAAAATCGTATATTTCGCCCCATCGATGACCTTCCAAAACACATCTTCGCCTTGGCGATCGACGCCAAATGGATGGACCCAGCTCGGCGGGTACGGAGGAACGTCAACGAGCCGCCCAGCCTCATTGTAGATCCGCTCCGGCGGCTGTGGAATGATGTCTTTCAGCCAATAAGAATATAAAAAACTGGCCAGCAATAGACCGGCCGCGATGATAAACCCTGTCGTAAAATAAACGTTGCGGAATGCGCGCATCACGCTACCCCCCTCTCGATTCCCGTCAAATAAGCAATCACTCGTTTCCCGGCCACATCAATGATGTAAAACGGCAAAAACAGCATGGCAAGACCGATAGCCACTACTTCCGGCGTATGGAGCTGCTCATACAAAAACCGGAAAAATCCGTGCATATTAAACAAATATTCCGCCACTAACAAGTTCGACAGCATAAACCAAAATAAATATTGCACGTTAGAAAACACGGTGATCAGCGCGTTGCGGAACATATGGCGCCATAGCACTGCCGTTTTTGACAATCCTTTCGCTAGCGCATATTCGACGTATGGCTTGTCTTTTTCCTCCGTAAACGCAAGAAATGTCATTTGGAACAGCAGAATGGAAGGCAAAATGGAAATCATGACAATCGGCAGCACGTATACATTGTCAAAACCGGCAACAGGATTGACAATAAGCAAATCTGTCTTTTTAAACACCCAGATGACAAACAGTTGCGTAGAAAAAATAAAAATAACATCGGGGATCGACTCAAGAAAAAACGCGATTCCTTTAACCATTTTTTGCAGCGGACGCGGAAGCAAAAAGCAGATGTAGGCTCCCGTAACGGCTATAAGGAAGGAAACAGCCAGCGCCCCCCATAAAATAATAAGGGAATAGGCATACGGCTCCATCATCGTTGAGAGCAGGGGAGCATTGTGCCATTGCGAGAGCGAAACCGTTATATCACGAATAGAAAAAAAGCTCCAAAACAGCTGCTGAAATTGCTGCCAAAATACCGTGACCATTTGCGGGCTCGGAAACAAGGAATAGCTTTGCGCAAACGCGATAATCGCCATAATCGTGAAAATGGTAAGGAACAAATCCGCCAGCACCGTCAAGGCGAGTTTCCATTTCTTCATAAGGCTGATCCCCCTCCTTCGGAGCATGGGCAACCGATTGCTTGATGTTCCTTTCAGCTGTAAGCTGCCAGTGCTTACCGTTTAATAAGATGGTGCCGGAGGAGGCAATGTTTCTGCTAACATGGATTGCTGTCCTCCCATTCCATCGCCTATTTTCAAGATGCGGTCATACATTTTAATTCCTACATATGTTTGTCCGTCTGTTTGATATTCTACTCTGCCCGACGAGTCTTTTTTGATAAGCTCTCCCTTTTCACCATACTTTTCTTTTACTTGCTTCGGCTGCAATTCTGGCAAAAACATCACGTCCAGCTCATATTCCTTAGCTCGCTCCGGTCTTTTCGCGCTCCATGAATAACTTCCGTCTTCCCCAACTTTTACTTTTTCCTCGAGTACCTGTTTGCCCCCCTCGATTTCTTTCATAACAATTTGAACGACGGCGCCTTTTGACAGATTGCTGTTTCCGCTTAGCACCACTAGGTCACCGATTGTTTTGACCGCACCACCTAATTTTACCGTTTGCTCCACTTTCGGTTTGGCACAGCCAACTAGCACCAATAGCAACAACAACGTAAGGACCACCGTCATTCGGATATCCTTCATAAAAACCCTCCTTATATGTATGTATAAGCATCTTTCAATAAAGAGGTTCATCACCGAAAGATGTACTTGACTTTTAGGAAGAAGCATGGTAGTGTCCCTTCCAACTTAACAAAAATAACCAAAAATGGAAACCTATCTTTTTTTACATCTTCATCATGAAAAACTTTTTTGTCAAGTACATTTTGTGGTGGAGATCCATTTTCTATAAATCATACCATATTTTTATCTTGATAAACTCCTTATATTATGAAATTTTTGTTACTATTCCAATTTATCCCTTTGCGAAGCCTTGCTTTATCAACTGTATAGGGTTCCTACTTTTTTCTGGTAAATGATGACCTATCATGAACTGCACTCCAATTGTTAGACACCACTAACCAATGGAGGCGCAGTTTTTATATGACTAAATAAGTTTAGAAACTCAATTAGCTGCAGTAGGGCTTATCTTGAAGGGGGAATTTTATTCCCGCTATATTTGGATTTTATCCGGCTTTAGCAGATTCCTTCTTCTATGACTAGTTTGGCGACATGAAGGTCTCCTCTTTTAGTTCCAAATAAAAAATCGAGAAAAGCACCTTTAGGTACCTTTCTCGATTCCCTTCAATCCTATTTCCTTCTCCCTAATTGGAATCCCATCCTCGTTGCCAATCAAACTGAATTGAATTTGTTTCGCTTCGATACGATCGCGAGTATAAGGCTTTTTTTGTCATTCAACAACAGTCTTGTTAAGTGACAAAAAAGTTGTATACTGAAAAGTCCATTGAAAAAGCAAAACACCGTTCAGAGACATGAACGGTGTAACAAAAAAGTTGTATACTCATTTTACAATTTTTTGAATCAGCCGATTAAAAAGTGACAAAATTGTTGTATACTCAATTTCCTTTATCTGGATTTTAAAACTTCCTTCAAAAGCTCTATTGCACTTTCTTCAGTTGGATCATTTGTTCCAAGTTCTCCATGGAAGGCTTTGTTAAGGATAGATTGGCGTAGTGAATCTATTTCCCCTTCTAATGTCTCTATTTTACTAATTTCGACTTCTTTAACATACAACTTATCCAATAACTCAACAATTTTGTCTTGTTCTCTTTTTGGGGGTAATGGAAATAAATAATTTTCTAAAAATGATTTTGGTACACGTTGTTGACCTACTGCGCCTGTCATTTCTTTTTTAGCTTCCATCCTAAATTTTTTAGATCGAAGTAAATAATATATTAACTTGATGTTAATATAAGAGTTTGTTCTAATTACATGAAACTCTGTTGATCCAAATCCAAACCCATTTATTAAATTTTGCGCAATAGCTGTTTTTCCATTTTCCATACATGGAGTTATTTTGGCAAAAAGAATGTCATTCTCAAGGAAAAATGTATAACCTTTCTTTACTTTAGCATATTCCCTAATTTCTGGATTTTCTATTTCACCAGTTTTATCACTTATAGAAGTCATAGGAATAAATGTGCAAATTTGATCATCTTCTATATCCGCTAACTTCTTCTTAGGTGGGTTAATATCGACAATATCACCTAATCTAACCCATCTCCAATTTTGAGGGATTTGATAAGGTGGATTAATTTCGTGTTCATCTTTTTTGTTGCTTTTTTTATAGACCTTTTGAATTTCTTTAAAAATATCATCAGCTTTTTCAGTCATTGAGTTCTTAGATCGCCATTTTTTAGTTAGCTCTCCTCGAAATGCCTTGTCTAAAATGCTTTCCCAGCGAAGTTCAAACGACCCTTTTACTTCTTCAATCAACCGCTTTGCTTCATCAAGCTTAGCAAAAAGCCGCTCGACCTTCTCAGCAATGCGTTTTTGTTCGTTTAAGGGAGCTAAAGGCACCTCTATTTCCTTTAGCCTACTCGCTTTTATCCCAGAAACAGTAGTTCCAGTAGCGTTACTTTTAATTAGAGCTTGCATTTGTGGACTCATTAAACAATATTTAAAGAAAGTCTTTTCAAGTGGCTGATAAGGGGAGATTGTGATAATCCTTTGAGCGAGCGCAATTTTCTCATTAATATCTAATTGAGCCACATTCCCTAGAGGTGCTTCGGTTGTAAATAATATATCACCCACATTTGGAATCCCTCTAGTCATCCATGAATCATAATCTTTTTCACTAATAAATTCTTTAGGTTCGTCTTGAATATAACCCATCCTGACGTTTTTAGCGGTGATTAGTCTTATACCTGATTCAGTTTTTTTAGGTGTCTTACCTCGATAGTCAATAAACCTAGTAATACTACCTAGTCTCACCCATACCCAATTCTCCGGCACTGGATACGGCTGTTCTTCTTCAGGTACTAACGCTTCTTCGAGTAGTTCTTCGATAGACTTTTGTTTCTTTTTGCTCATTTTTCAAGCACCTCAGATGTTTCTGCCACTTTTAGTATTTCTTTAGAAGTCATTTGGTAGCTATTAGGTTGTTCGACAGCTTTTAATTCGGCAATGACTTCGTTTAATAAAGAGATAGCTATTTCTAATTTTTCCACCGCTTCTTCTGCGGAGTCAATTGGGTCTGGCAAGTTTTCGTAGACGGACAGGGATTCATCAGCAATTAGACCAATATCTAAGCTATCGCCATTTTTCGCAATTTCTTCACGAGTAAAGACATTCCAGCGCTCATCTTTGACTTTACGGCGGTCTTCTGCTGTGTAAGCTTTAATAAATCCTTCAAAATGTTCTTTAGTTAGCGGATTCCGCTTACCGAAGGAAGGCATGTTTGTACGTAAATCGTACACCCATACTTCTTTCGTATTGCCGACATCTGTTTTCCCGCGAGTAAAGAATAAGACGTTCGTTTTCACTCCTTGGGCATAAAAAATCCCTGTCGGCAAGCGTAAAATGGTATGCAAATTACATTTGTCCATTAAGTCACGACGAATGTCAGCACCAACTCCACCTTCAAACAATACGTTATCAGGCAAAATAACCGCAGCACGGGCTTTCCCGTTTGGTTTCAGCGCTCGATAAATATGCTGCAGGAAATTTAGCTGTTTGTTCGATGTCTTAAAGGTAAAGTCAGTTCGTGTTGCCTGCTCGCCGCCTTTTTTTGTTCCAAAAGGCGGATTCGTCAAAATCACATCATAATTTTTCAAACTTTCACCAAGTGATGAGAGGGTATCACCTAACAGGATTTCTCCATGAATATCATGAAGCAACGCATTCATGATCGCTAAGCGATGCGTATCTCTTACAAGCTCCACTCCCGAGAAAGCTTTATATTTTTGGAACTCTATTTCTTCTTGTGACAAATCAAAATAATCATCCGTTTGCTCACGAACATGACGGTCCGCCGCGATCATAAAGCCGAATGTCCCCGCAGCAGGGTCATGGCAGCGCTCGCCCGGCTTCGGATTGACCAGTTTTACAATGACATCAATGAGGACGCGAGGCGTAAAATATTGCCCCGCTCCCGATTTGACTTCACTCGCGTTCTTTTCTAACAGTCCTTCGTACAAATCACCTAAACCTTCTTGTTTCGCGTTATACCAATCTAAGTTATTGATGGATTGAATAATTTTTTCTAGGTTCTTTGGTTCTCTAATATTCGATGTCGCGTCCGTATAAATTTGCTTTAATAATTCATTTTCCTCTTTTCCTAAATCAAGTAACAACTGTTGATAATGCTCTTTTAGTTCAATCCCGTCTTTTTCTACTAACGAATCCCAGCGATATTTTTCTGGAATGATATATTCTTGACCAGTTTCTTTCATCATTTTTAAGAACAGCAAATACGTTAACTCTGTCACATATTGGTGATAGGTAATGCCGTCATCACGAAGCACGTTACATAAATTCCATAGCTTTTGGACGATTTCTCTGTTGTTCATCTACGCTTGCTCCTTCTTAGAATGATAGTTGTATAAGTTGTAATTAATTTCCCGAACGATGTGAGCTAATTGTCCGTCGAAAATTTTATTTAATTGTTTAAAGCCTCCGTGGCTTTTAAATGGCTCATATTCAAACGCTTTTTCCGGATCTGGATGAAGAACATATTCTTGCAGTAATTGCTTTTCAATGCGTTCGAGCCATTTCTTTTGCACCGGCGGCCATGCTTTCATTTGGTAAATTTTTTTCATGGCGTTTTTAATTCGTTCTTCATGGCTAATGAGCGGATCGCCTAATGCTTGCTGGCGAATGAAGGCGATGATGTCCGCCGCGATGTCTTCGTTTTTCGCCTCCCGCCATGCCGCTTGCAGTTTTTTCTCGGAAAAGCCTTTTTGGTCCAATTCGAGCAGCAGTTTTTTCAGTTCTTCTCTCGTTAATTCGGTTGGACGTTGACAAACAATCATTAAAGCTGGGATTTTGTTCATATTGTTGCGAATAAATTCACCGAACGATTGCAAATAGTCATCTGGCTTTTCCGCATTTCCGTATCCGCGTTTTACCGCAATCAACTTATCTTCATGTTTAGAAATATATTGCTTATTTTCCCGGTAGCGATTTTCATCCATATAGCGGAACATCGACTTGTACTCTTTTAATTGTACAGGTAATTCATCCGGCTGCAAGGCTTTTACCCAATCGATAAACTCATCGACCGTTTTGCCCCCGGACAGCACTTTAAAGTCTTGGTGCTGCCTATCGGACCATTTCCGCTTTTTCCGCTGGATTTTGGCAATAATTTGTTCTTTTTGATATTGAAGATGTTCCGTTTTTTCTAGTCCCTCTAATTCTTCGACTAATTGAGTCAGCGAAATATTCGGACGCGTTACAACCGGCTTCATGCTTGTATATGGTTTTAAAGATTCATAAATCCCAACCGCATCAAAAATTTTAAAATGGTCTTTTTGGATTTCTTCGCATCTTCTCGTTGCGCGTCCTAACATTTGTTCATACAGAATGCGCGAGCGAACACGCCGTAAGAAGACAAGATTCGTAATCGCCGGCACGTCCACACCCGTCGTCAGCAAATCAACCGTAACGACAATTGTTGGATATTTTTCGTTTTTAAAACGGCGGATCGCACCAGAAGGATCTTTAATCGAACCGGTAATTTTCATCACCGCGTTGTCTTCGACTTCACCGTATAGTTTTTCGAACTCTTCTTTTAAAAGGCGAACGACTAAGTCAGCATGATCATCAGTGGCAGCAAAAATTAACGTTTTTCCTTCATCATCCGGAGAAATATATTTCGTCAATTCACGAATGATGACACGATTAAAGCTTTCCGTAATGACTTTTGTGTTAAACTGAGACACATCAATATTGACTTCGTCTTCTAAATACTCTTGAGAAATCGTTCCTGTCACCGTGTCATACACATCGACCGTTTCCCCTTTCGCCCACGTAATCCCTTCTTTTTTCAACACCGTTTCAAATTGATACGGGGGTTCATGGTCGACTAAATAGCCATCCACTACCGCTTCCCGATAAGAATACGTGAAGACAGGCGGACCAAAGATCTCCGTCGTATGAAGTGCCGGCGTCGCCGTCAATCCGATGCGGACGGCATCAAAATAATCGAGCACTTTGCGGTATTTGCTGACATAGTCTTGATGATCTCTAAATTGCAGTTCCACCTCATCCATTTCTTTATCTAACGTATAACCGCGATGGGCTTCGTCCACAATAATGCAGTCATACTGATCCACAGGCGGGATGTCTTCCGAGCGGTCGTTATAAAAAATTCGTTTTAACATTCCTTGTACGGTAGCGATATGCACTTTCGTTTCGTCATCTGGTTTTTGATCGTATAACGATTGTAAGCTATAAATTTCGGTGAACGTATGAAAACTTTCCATCTTGCTTTCTTTAAAAGCACTTTCTGCTTGTTCCGCTAGCGCTTTTCGGTCGACAAGGAATAAAATTCGATGAAAACGCTTTGCTTTGAGCAATCGGTAAATGAGACCAATTGCCATTCTCGTTTTCCCTGTTCCGGTTGCCATTGCGATTAAAATACTGCGTTTTTTCTCTTCCAGTGCTTTTTCAACAGCTTGAATGGCTTTCACTTGGTAAGGTCTTAATTTCAGATAATCAAATTTTTCATCACGCAAAAATTGTTCCGAACGTTCGACATCTTGCTCTAACAATTTTTTTAACCCGCGAGGAGTGTACCAGCCTTGCAGCGGGCGTGGATGGTTCGTCGATTTTCGGGCATCTAAAAACCAAATGCCTGATTTTTGCTCTAACTGTTTTAGATATGGTCTCCCATTTGTCGCAAAGAGAAATGGAACAAAGTAATCTCCCCACGGCTCATGGATCACTTCATTACCATGTCGAACGACTAATTTTGCATATTCTTTTGCTTGTTCAATGTCGGATGGAATATCTTTGCTGGCGCGTTTCGCCTCAATGATTCCCACTAGTTCAAGGCCAATAAATAGCGCGTAATCAGCGTAACCGCGTTTTAAAGGCCATTCCGCAATTGCCATGTTTCGCCCCTTTTCCGGACGAACTCCTTTGGAGAACCGTAACTTTTCAGAGTCAGCCTCCCATCCAGCATCTCGTAATTGTTGGTCAATAAGAATACGGGTTTCTGCCTCCGTCAATTCAAAGTTAGCGATGGCACGTTGAGAAAATTCACGTCGTTTTTGCTTTTCTTCACTGCTAATATATAGCTGTTCTTTCCGTATCTTTTCAAGCTCTATTTCCAATTGAGCAAGCTTTTCTTCGTATGACTTAACTACATGATCCAACTCATCTGCTGATATAGATGTTTGTGGTGTCGGTTCGATATACTCTGGAGCTTGGAATGACCAATCGCCATACACTTCCATAAACCAAACTGCAATTCGGAACGCCATATGCAATAAAGCTTTTGCTTCGTTTACTTCTCCATAACTCGGATTATGTACCGCTTCATTCCCTTTCAACCGAATGACCGTAAATAAGTCATATATTTCTTTCGGGATAATTTGCTCGTAAAACAGAACTCTTAGACGTTCTTGCTGATCAGTTCCACGTTCTTCCCTAATTTCTTCTAAAGCTAAAATATATTTTGTAATCGTTTCTGCAAATTTTCTTAACTCACTAATCGTCACGTTTGGATTTTGATATACATTTCGTTCCGCCGTTTCCCCAACACGGGCGAGAACTTCCCACTTATCTTTTAAGAATTCGAAGTTGCTTGATATCATGTTTATCCCCCACTATGATTCAATTCCTCCAATAAATAACCGCTCTAATTACCAGCCCATTATTAAGAAACATCATTCCTTATTACATGAATAATAGTCTAATTAAATGTTATTAAATCACGAGTGTTGATTATCCAAAATTATACATACGCCTTCCATAAA